>NZ_BKZR01000049.1:0-22997 GCF_008974225.1 Weizmannia acidilactici
GCCAATAATCTTTTCCTCAAGTTCCTTGGCCTTCTTATAACCGTAGAATTGCTTAACATCTTTTACTTCCAGATAATGTGGCTGCTTCCTTTTGCTCTTATCTCCTTGTTCAGGCTTGTTTTTGGGAAGAGTTTGGAGAGGATTAACGATGGATTGTTTATTCGAAGTTTGGTTGTCGAAGTTTTCAGCGAGGTTGTCATAAATCTGATTAGCTCGATATTGATTCAAAAAGTATTCAATTCCAACCTTTTCAAGGGTGGTTATATCTTTCATATCCTTCAGGACCCATATAACCCCATTTTCTCCGAGGTTCTTCAAGTACGTTTCGATGTCAAAAATGCTATACAGAACTCTTTCCCGTTCTTTCCGATATGAATCCTGTATTTGTTCTACTACTTTATTCAATTTTTTCATCTCCTTATCTATTACTCAAAAAGGAAGGAGATAATGGAACTTTAACAGATTATAAAAGTTCTATTTCTCCTTATCTTTGTCAACTTGGATTTACCCTAGAATTTTATGGGAGTAACGATGAGTTTGGAGGTATCTTTCCAAAGACAACGGATTGAGTAGCTGTATGCTAGCAAATGCTGATGAAATCATTTCGCTAGCAATGGAAACAGGGCTGTAGATTTTTTCCCCTATTTATAATTGGGAATGCGGGTTCATTCATGATAGTACTATCAATGATGGCGAGGAATATCTGGATGATGATAGAAACAGGTACCTGTTCATTCTTTTTGGGATCCTAGCTTTTCCTCTAACTCACGGAAAAATTCCTCAGAGTACGGTGGAAATGAAAAGAATTGTAAATCCTTTGTGACATAGTTATAGCTGTTCTTATCCAAATAGGTATCTTCTTTGGATTCAACAATGAGCAAATCCAGCCCCTTTAGTTTGCTTAACATTTTTTCAAACTCTTTCTTGGATAATCCACTGGAGGTAGAGTAAAAGACGAAACTGGCATATCCGTTCTTATCCTTTCTCTTCGGATTAATGAATCTCAGTCCGTTTTTTAAAATTTTCTCCAAGGCAGGAAAATAATCGTCTAATTTTTGATGTAAATTTGGATAATGCTTCTGTGCTCGTTTCCCTTTGAGTCTTTTCAGGAGACGAATGTTATTTTCATATTTCTGCTCCTCTGCCTTTTCCCAATCCGACTCATCGTATGACACGTTGAGCAAATCAACCAGTTCTCTCCTTGCCATCAGAAAACAATACCCTGAATTAACGTCACAATTTGTCTGGAACGCCCGCAGAAAGTCAAGAATCGTATAACCAACCGCAACATGCTTAGGCGACTTTCGAGTGAAATACCTGTATTCAACATTATCTACACCAACCCAAGCCTCATTCCCAACAAAGACTTCACATGGAAAAATTTCATCCTCCGGTTTATCTGCCATATTAGCAAAAATCATACGAAACACGTTTTGTCTCGTAACGGCATGGATGAAATCATCATGCGTGGTAATGTTCGGAAATAGGGAAGAAGCATCATATTGCTGCTTCCCCCATTTTGTACGGATATTGTCATCTAAAAGTGCCATTTGCAGAGCTTCTTTTTCTCTGTTAAAAGCATTATTGAAAGATCGTTGATTGTGATAAATTGTAAGTGACATCGCATATTCCTCCATTTATCTAATTTTTGTTGATTAGTTTAATTCCTGAAAACTCTACAGCTCTAGTTTCTGCCCCTAGACGTTTAGCAACACCTTCGCTCCCGAATTGACTTTCAATTTGAGAGTTGAAGTCACGCTGAGAGACAGCTGTAAGCCTAGCATCTAAACAAGCCTTCTTGTAGGAATCATAGAGAGTTTTTCCGGATAACTTTGATGACGGATCTAGCTGACAATACTCCTCAGCAAACCAAAGCACATTGTTATTTTGCTTCATGTATTCCAACATCAAGTTTTTAGTTGCTTCGCTTTCCGTAAAGGAATAGTTGTTTTCAATCAAACGCTTCAAACCAATTAAACCCCACTGAACAATACCTTCCCGCTCTTGGAATAGTTTGTCGTTTAAGTCCCTGTCTATCTTCCCCTTGGAAACAACATTCTGGAAGGGAATCAGAACCAATCGTCTGTAGAATCCCGAGGTTGGATCAACAAAGTTCGGAGGAAGTTTGTTTGTGGCAAAAAGTAATCGTGCGGTGTTCTTGAAGTCAAATCCTTTTTCAAATTTATCTTCTGCGTGTAACCTATCTCCGGTGACTAACGCTTTGAATACTCCTGTGTCTTTAATGGACCCTTGCGGTAAATCAGAATATGAATTCAATAGTTTCCCGACCAATCGAACTGTGCTGAATTTTGAACCCAGTTCTTGGAAGGGAATGTTTGATACATAATCGTAACCAATAATTTTTTCAACGAGGTCAATTAAAACTGATTTTCCTGTATTCCCAGGACCGTATAATACAAACGCCTTCTGAGCCTTCATTTCAGTTGTTAATAGATACCCCACCATTTCCTGAACGGTTTTTGCATCATCGTGGGACACAGACTCTTCGATGTACTCAAGAAATCTTGGACATTGTGCATCTGCATTATACTCAACATTCAATTGAAAAGCTGATTTGTAGTTTTGAGTATAGGGCCGGAATGTACCAGTTTCAATGTCAAAAACGCCATTTTTAAAATTGATCTTCCCCTTCATACGAATAGGATCTGTTAACCCATCATCTTTAGGGATTCGCTTCAATAAAAGTTTTTTTACATCCTCGATATTCCTATTCGTGAGGTATTTCGGTGACAGGTAACATAAAATTTCACGTTCAATTTCATCAGTGCTAACCTTTTGAAATATCCCGTTTCCTTTCTCTCTTGCGTAAACCGTTGCCTTACACATGAGCCAATCTTTTTGCTTCAACAGAGTGGAAACAAGGACATTCGGTAGCAACCTTAGACCGCTATTGGACTTCACGTAATGTTCTGGGAGTTGTTTCGAGTCTCCATCGACTTGGCAGTTCATTTTGAAATGATATTGTCTAATTTCATCGAATCGTTTTGATTCAACCCATGGTATATTTGGCTTCCAGGTTGCTTGCCCTTTTAATGGGACAATGCAATCTCTGTCGAAATACTGTACCTTGATATTTTTGTATTGCTGATTTCCAATCAAAGGTCCTTTTACAATCACAATCATAGATGATCCTGTAATTTCCCCATAGAATTCGCCTTCAAGTGTGGCAATGGTTTCTTTTGCTACTTCACTTAATTCTCCATCTGAATTCACCGCATTTTGAATCACAATGGAGATGTATGGGTCTTCTTTTCGTAAAACAAGGCCTATTCCTGCATTTGCAAATTCAGGAGCATTCTCCTTCAGATCCAATGCTTTCTCGAAAGTCATCAAGTTGTCTGGATCACTTTCATCTACTGACGCACCTATGGTTGGATCATAGGCTGTTAGTACTACCTCCTCCCCAATATGCTCTGCTCTGGTACAAACCCAGATGGGAACCTCTCTCAATTCTTGTGGTAGATCGTAGTTCATAGCTTTTTCTTCCATCAACATAATGGTGTCCTCCTTATATAGTGTTGTTCACCACTGCATTGATTGCCTAAAGGCAACAACAGGGTGAAAATATAATGGGGTTTCCCCCATTTAATAAGGTTTTATATAAGGTTTCAACGTCTCGGACACTTTGTCAATTATTACGATTTCTTCTTTTTCCCTTTTGGTTGCCCAATATTCATCGAGTATTGGCAAAGGGATAGACATATCAGCATCCGCATTATACAATGCTTTAATATTGATGCGTTCCAATGATGATTTAATCTCTTCTTTTCGGAGGTTATACTTTTCCACCATTACTTTAATGTTGAAGAATAGCTTGAATCCTTGATCCTCTACTTCAATTAAATATTGCTCTTTTTCTAGTGTTTCGCCTAATCTTAGAACATAACCAACTGCCTTGTCTTCAAAATAAGTCGGTTCGCTGTGAAGCGTAATCTCGTATAAATCTACGATGATTTGACCAATTAATTGTTTTTGTGCTTTGGATAAGGGAATATTGCCATTTTCCGTTGCAACAACCATATTAAATTTGTACAAATCATCAGGAAGAACAATGGACATGCCGCTATGTACTGCCCTTTCGTATATGTGCTCCATTTTAAGACTTTCAAAGACTTCCTTTAGAGAAAGCCCCAATGCCTCAATAAGAACCATAACACAACTAATACTTGGCTCTGTCCGTTTACCATTCTCCAACCTATTGAGATAACTTTCACTGAGACGATAACCAACCTTTTCCGTCTGTTCGGCTAACCTGGCCAGGGACCAGTCTTTGGATTTCCTTGCCCTTAGAATGAGTTTTCCAAAACCAAATCCAATTGTCTTATTTTCTTCCAAAGAAATCACCTCCTTGGAATTAATTTGACTGTTTATAATATTATTCTACTACACCATTGCCTACTGTCAATATCATTTGTGTTCGAGCAGTACATTTTTTATCCAAGGACCTTAGATGGTAATAATGTTTTTCCTATTTTACTGAAAAAGTGCCTTTTTCCCTTATGAAGGTGGGTATCGAAGACATTTACCTAATAGCAAATATGAACCCCCTCACTGGAAAAGAGTTTTTTTAATGGAATTTTCCAATAATTTATTGTATTAGCAACTTGCCATTAGTCAATGTTGTTTGTTTTCTACTTCATTATTTTCTCCATTTTAGCAAAATATAGCTTTATCCTTATCTGAGTAATTATCCTCTCCTACCGCATTACTGCATACGAGTAAAACGAGTGGTTTATTTCACTTTAATCTTTCTCATGATAATATTAAAAACCTTCATTCAATTGAATCAGATGGCAAGAATGAGCCATAATCATGTTGCTATGACAAATGCAGCAAGGTTATTTTAGCCAGGAACAGGTGTTTTATAAAAATCGGCTACCTTGACAATGATTAATGACCTTTATCAAAGAATGATTTGCATTGAATGAAGCACTTATCACTATATACGAGTGAAACGAGTGCATGTTTACATTATTATTGTATTCATATAGCTTCCTCTAAAAGTGAATGATTCTCAATTATAGCCTACCCACAATTTGAATCTTAGATTATTAGCATACGAGTAAAACGAGTGCAACTTTTTATTAATTTATTATACATTCCTCTATTAATGATTACTTAGACTATATCCATCTACCCCATATTGATGTAAGTATTTCCTTTTGCATGAAAAGAATCATAATGATAATTTCCAATAGATAATAGATTACCGCTATAGACATACTTTAGAAAACCTTTACTCGTTTTACTCGTATTTGGATTTATGTTCTATTTATCAAATGCTATCCATTTATTTGGAGCAATTAGTTAATTTAGGCCTTCTATTATTTTAAAGGTAATAATTAGTTCTTATCCCGTTAAGGAAACATAGTAAATAAAAAAAGAATTGCCTTTATACGCTCGTTTCACTCGTATTGGGAATTTTGACCGTCAAGTTAGCTTAATTAGTATTCCTTTGATGAAAACCTATCACCCAACTATGTGTATTTTGTTTTTGACATCATGGGAATCTTTTTTTCTTTCTAACGACGACCCATCGCTAAACTAATAAAAACTTCCTTTAAGGGATCAACAAAAGAAGCTACCGATAGGATCTATTTGAAATTCTCGTATTTTGGGATAAAAATAAAGTGAATTATTGCACTCGTTTTACTCGTTTCCTCTATTTAAAGATTAAGCAGCATTGTTCAAATAACTCGATGTTAATGTCACATGTATCATTGTTCTGCAATTATAAGAGCGTTTCTAAACTTCTTTCCGATGCATGAATGAAGCCTTTTATCACGATTTTAATCAAATATTCAGAAAGGAGACCGCAAATAGAGTACTTAATTAGTTGCACTCTTCTATGAGCAAAAGAAAAAGACCGGAAAACCGATCTCTTCATTAATAAAATATTTTTTTCAACTTACACCTAATGCTTTGAATACTGCATCTATTGGATCAGAGTAAAAAACTGGCTGCACCTTTACCAATAAATCTGGCGGAACGGTTTGCAAATCCATGACAGATGATGCTGGAATCAGCACTTTCTTAGCTCCCGCATCAACACATACTTGCAAGACATTGGCGAACTCTTCTACTTTGGCAATTGTTCCGCCAACTGTCATATTGCCAATTACCACCATGCTCTCCTGCACCGGCTTATTTAATGCCCCTGAGCAAAGACCAATCAATTCGGCAATGGCCAATTCTTCCGTCAACCCAATACCTTGCAAATCACTAATGTGCATGAGGTAGTCTTTCGTCTTGGTGCTAATCGTATTACTGATGCTCTTATTGTTGGCTGCAAAATAACGGAAGGCAGTATCGAGGCTTTCTTTTGCTCCTCGGTGAGAACCGACACCTGATTTATCAAATTTTCCAGTCCCACTTACATGGTTTCTTTGTCTATATAGGAAAACATGACGTCATAAAATTCCATGCCACCAATCTTTTTGAGTTGTTCTTTTACCCGACGGCGGCCTTCCAAAGCATAGTTTAATACCTCTTCTATATCTTCCTTCGTAAATTCTCCATTTGGATAAATCAGTTTGACTAAACCCGAGACAGTTTTGCGAACCGCCACTGTATCACGCTGATTCAGGTTGTTACCAAGTTTAAAATATCGGTCAATCGAATCAGCAAATGACCGCTTTCTCATCTCTCTAAAAAATTCAGCTATATAATCGACAATAAATCCATATTTATCGGTAAAGAAGTCGGGCCGCATTTTTGGAATTTCCCATCCCGGCAAATAGTAATGCATCCGATCAAAAAAGGCTGTATCATTCGCCATTTCTTCCGGGAACGGGGCAAATAGATGTGAGGTCTTTATTAGCGAATCAACACTCTGATTGATATTTCCGACGAATACCATCGAAGCACTCGCATTCTTCTCCTCTTTTCCTCTTGCAAAAGAACCCGAAGCCATATAGTCTTTCATGATTTGAATGCCATCTTTATCTTTAAACCGAATACCGGCGACTTCATCGAATGCTACACAATCCCAAAGGCCAACTAAACCAATCTTTCGGGTGGACATATTATAAAATAAATTTGCAACTGTCGTCTGCCCGCCAGAAACCAATATGGAGTTTGGTGACAACTCTTTATACACATGGGATTTACCAGTACCCCTTGGGCCCAGCTCACACATGTTGTAATTATTTTCAACAAGGGGAACCAAGCGAAGCAGCAGGTGCCATTTGACCCGTTCTTCCAGCTGCGTAGGCTCCATACCAATAGATCGGATTAAGATGTCGATCCACTCATTCTTGGAAAATTGTTTTCGGCCTTCAAAGACTTCATTTATATCCATGCTTGGCATTTGAATTGGCTTTAACCCACTTACATTAAACGGATTAGTGTTTCTGGCTTCTTCATCATAATAATAATCCAATTTGACCATGCACCAGATGCCGCCAACAAGGAGTTTATCAAATTCCTTTACATACATGGATGAAATCGGAACACCTTTTAGTCCCAAGTTGGAAAACTCAGCTTCGTAAGTATCAATCTTCGGATTCAATGCTACCGTCACTTTGTCAATGATTGAATACTGACCTAGCTCCCGTATCCGGGACTTGATTTTTTCCGCCTCATCAGGGCGAACAAAGTTTTCGGCAAGGATTTTCTTAACCCGGTCAATTCCTTCCTGAATGCTATCCTCATCATCCGTGGCAGCATACATACCCAGTAAGTACTCAAGGACGTAAATTGGGACATTGGCTCCTTCTTTGATGAGCTTTGTTAAATCTTTACGTACCACTCTTCCGGCAAAAACGTCATTTAATTTTTTATCTATATCAACAATTAAGCTCTCATTTGTTTTTTCTTCCATTTACGATCCTCCTCCCCGTCAGAAGTCAAAGTCGCTGACAATTCCCAGATTGATGGTGAAAGGTATTCTTTCTACTGCTACACCCGTTTCAGTATCCTTGATATTCAGGTAATAGGTTTTATTACGATCATAGGCAATACTTTTTAAAATAAACCGGAGCTTAAAGGTGCGGTCTGCTGGATTATCAAAGGAACGGTCCCCAATGATCGTCTCTTCATTGGACAAGATATTTCCTTCATCATCGGACATATAAATCACGACAGTACGAGGAATAACTTTGTCTTGAATTTTCTCTGTTTGGAAGAATTCCAGATTGAAAATGCTATTGGTAATCTTCCGAGTTGTATTCGTCAGTTTTATATCAACCTTTTTAATCGCCTTGGCTCCCTTTTGCCCTGAGCGTTTATTTCTAAATGATAAGAGTGGGACGACAATTTCTTGGAGACTAGCTCCACCATGGACAAAATTCACACCCGAGCCTTGCATTTTATAACGGAAGGTTGCTTTAGGTACATAAGCGGTGAGCTGTTCATCATTTTTAATCACGGATGACAGATTGATGGCAAGCTGCCCTGAGACTTCACGCTTCTCTTTGGACAGGATATAACGGCGTTTTACTTCAATCGCTTCCATCGAGCCTAGTCCAATTTTATCGCTTTCCTCTAATGCATCCCGCTGATAAAGGAACCCATGATCGGCCGTGATATACACATTCGTTCCACTCAAATCATCACGTATGATTTTTACTAAGTCATACAATTGATTTAATGCCGTTTCTACTGCATTGAAGGTATAGACTTCGGTTGAAGCCTTATCCCCCATGGCATCAATCGTATCATGGTAAATATAGATGAGCTTTTTACCCTTGAATGCTTCTCTTCGCCCGGCCTTATTCATAGCTAGTATATCTTGAAAATGAACGGCAAAGCTGTCCGGTACTTTTGACTCAATGATCTTTTTGCGGTTTTCTAGTCCTGCTGCGTTATTACCATCTACAAGGACTCTTCCATTGGCATCTATATCAAGCTCTTTATGGGGCAGGAGGGACGGCATTCCTAACTTTGTAATAGAAGGGACAACTCCCAATAATGTTTCCACATCACAAACACCCATGGTTTCCGTATTGAGCCGTTCAGCTAATTCAACACCAATTTCATATCGCATAGCATCTGACACAATCACAAAAACTCGGTCGCCATTCCTAATCTTTGGCCCAATAATAGACGAATAAAAGCTCTGTTGATTTTTCACACCGGGGAGTGACCAATCCTCAGTCATTTCATTTTCAACAGCCTCGGACCAATGAGCACTTAATTCCCCCATGTACCAGTTCGTATACAAGTTCTCGACAAGGGTTTTGAGCTTTTTCAGTAAATCATGATTACTCTCTTCATCAAAGGCCACGTAAAACTTTCGATAATAAGTATCCATGAGATGATACTCTTTGACATAGGATTGATATAGATCAAAAGCCCGCCCCTGTGGAATACCCTGACGATGTTCTTTATAAAACTCATGCATTTTAACCGTATAGTAAAGAGCTTCATATATAGAAGCAAAGTTCTCGTAATAATGTTTTGCTCTTCTCAGTTTAATAAGTTTCGTATATTCCTCATAATCTTCAAGCTGCGTCATTAGACCATTGGCGATGTAAATGATAATCGCTTTATCAATATATGGGAATGTATCGGCCAGTTTAAACGTTTCAACCGGTAAAGTCTTAATGATATTTGAAAGCTGAATTTCCTGCTCAACCATTTCTGCATATTCATCAAACACCACGTAATCCGTTTTATGGTGCATCCAGCGGTCAATAAAGACTGCGGAATTCGTTTTATTCCGCTTTGAAATGAAATCCTTTAGATCTTTTAACTGTTCTTCATCTACCGATTGGCTAAACGTAGTTACGGATAAATGGATAAAGAGGGTTTTTAAGCTCTTCTCTTCTCGCTCGTACCCATAATAATTTTCTACATACTCCCAAAAAACCTTTACGTCAAAAAATTTCTCAAATAGCGATAGGTATTTATTTTCAGCGTCATCCAACGTTTCCATTAGTACTGCTTTTAACACCGCTTCAAAATCAGGTGTTTTGACGTTACATAAGACGCTCATGATCGCCAGCTCAATCATTTCCTCTGTATAGGACTCAATGTTTAATGCTGAAAACTTTCTAAACCGTTCTTTGTTATTGAAAAATTTCTCATACTTTTTGATAACCGATCGTAATGATGGGTCAATGTGTAAGTCACTTAAAATAAGCGAAATCCGATCTGCATAGAATTTTCTCGAATAGAACACCGTATCCGCCAGCCAGTTATCTTCCAAACCTAACTCCATATTTGTATAAATTAAGTATGAAGAAGCAGGATCCTTTTCTTCGAGCAGATATTTTGTATAGAACTGATTGCGATCCGTTAATGAATGAACTTTCACACCTTCTAGGGCAAGCTGTTCGATATCCTCGACGAATTCCTGATCTTTGTCCACCCAAAACACAATCTTACGTTGTTCCCCGTCTTTCAAAGGTTCATTAAAAATCTCGGATAGAGCCAACTCTATCTTATCTATGTTCAATTTCTTCACCATCCTCATTATTAACAGTATACAATAAAGATACACCAGCATCGCCGATGTATCTTTACTTGAACTATTTATATCTTGGCAACGAGTCCTTTGAATTTTTCATAATTCACTTTAACCCCATCATCTAAATCAATTTCAATTTGCATATCCGCCATATGGTGAAGCAATTCATCATATGCCTTCAATTCTTCTATTTTCTTTTCAAGGGATTTCAATTCCTTCTTAGCATTACTGATTTCCTTCGCCGTGGAATCCCCTTCAATAATATCAAGTAACTCTTTCTTCTCAGCATCCAAACGGATTTGATATTCATGCAAATAATCAGTACGGATGCGTGAAAGCGTTGTTTTATCGTAACGGTGCATATAGATAAGACAGTTAAATGCCTTTTCCTTACCGGATGTAAATAACCAATAAATTGGTCGCTTTTTATAGGTCTGAACATGATCTTTGTAGAAGTCATTTAAGAAATAACGACGTAGCGTTTCTTTAGCCGTTTCGCCTTTCTTTCTACCAAGGGCATCCGCCACAAAGTCAAGGTTTTCATTAAGGGTCTCTTCCCCAAATGTAATTCTAACAAAATCAACGAATCTTGAAACGATATCATCTTCAAAATACGCTCCTGGTAATATCGGAATAATATTATCCTTATCCGCAGGGAAAGTTTTATATCGGGAAGGATCAAATTCCCCCCCTGCATAAACCAAACCTTCCTCGTCAAGGGAATAACGGCCAAAGGAACAGCCGATAGCATAAGAAATAAAGCTCTTTATATCACGTTCCAGATCCGCTTTAAAAACAGTGATCTTATTTTCCTCAACTTCGGGGTCTAGTTCTTCTTGTAAGCCATAAATTTCAATAAAAATTCTATTTAATTCTTCTTCATTTGCCTTGATTTCTGCGAAATACTTTTCAGTTAACTTTACCCATTCATTGAAGGCATTGTGTAATTTCCCCAAATCTCTCCATTGCATTAAAGGGTGGTATAAAAAGTCCCAACTTATTTCAGAGCTATCCCAATCGGCCTTAGAAATAGTAATGTTTTGATCAACAAGTTTGTCAACTTCATCCCTGTAATTTTCATCAAAAATAATTGGTAGCTTATTCATATTACCTGCAGTCAAATTTAAGGTTGGTGCAATAAATTCAAAAGATTTTAATGCAACCTTTGTATTGACATAGCCAAGTACGTATTTTAAATACCTTTCATCCTTTAAAAACATTGAATCTCCTGATTGGTCAAAAATGAACCCTGATGGTAAATACCTTAGAAAAAAGTCAGAACTCCCTATTCTTTTCCAAGATATCCCTTGTCTAAAAAAGTAAGATTCATTCCTAATAACTGATCCTTTTTCCGATTTAATTCTTTCTCCGTCATTACCCCATAAAACGACATTATAGTGATTTCCGTACCATTTTCTACTTTCCCCACCACAGTTATATTTCTTCCACTTCTTGTCTTTCGAAAAAATGCTTGTTTCATCAAAGGAAACTTCATACCAGTTTCGTACATACAAATCATTGTTACCGGTTTGCATTCCAGTACAACAATTCGCAACTTCATTTAATGTTTTTCCTTTATCAAAGACTTCAATAAAATTGTCACTTACCCAATATGCAATTGGGATTCCTGGAATTTTGCTGAAATTCCCTTGGTCAAATAAATAATAATAATTAAGTAGTTTCTTTACTACTGACTCAATTGCCTTTTCTCTTTTTTCACTTGCAGTTTTTTCATTAATAAGTCTTACATAAATACCCTTTTTCTTTAAAGACTCCGTATTTCTCAAGACAAATGTAGTTGATTGTACAACTTCACCGCCAATTTCCTCAAATGCTCTGGGCCCTAAGTGTAACATCGTGTCAATAAATTTGTTTTCGATGATTTTTTCTCTTAACTTTTCGTAACTCGATAAGAACATCCATGAATGTTGGTTAATCGCAGCATAAAAGCCGTTGGGTTTTAAATAGTAATCAATCTCCATAAAGGCTGCAAATAAATCAGACTTGGAGTCAGGATAGTTCGTTTTAAGGAATTCGGATAATTCCTTATTCATATTGCCTGAGCCCATATAAGGTGGGTTCAAAATAACCACATTGTACTGTTGGACCATAATTTTTGTTTGTTTCAGTAATTTAGGAATCAATGATAAAACTCTTTCTCGCTTTTCTATCTGAAAAATATCATCAACAGGTGTGGACTTGATTTCACATAACCTTTTTTTCAAATAGGTTATGTCTGTATCCACCACTTTGATGAGCGATCCAAAAGTCTTGGCATTTACATACTGATCAACAAAGGACTTTATAGAATCAAATTTTTCACCGTTTGATTCCCCGACAAGATACTCTATATCATCATCCGTCCAACCATTCGTTTCCTGAATAGATGCAAGATTTAGATTTAAACCATCTCGTTCAATACTTCTTAAAAAGCGACGGTTATACTCTAATGCTTTCATGACTACCGAAAAACAAGCCAACTGGTAAGCTCGATCATCAATATCTAACCCAAATAGATTATTTTCAATAATCAATCTCGGTATCTCTCGTTCCATGTAACCACATTTACTGTAAATCTCATAAAGGACATCAAACATATAAACAAGAATGTGACCACTTCCCATTGCGGGATCAAGGCACTTAATATCTTCAACATTCAATTCTTTGTTCACATATGGTGCGATTTTTTCTTGAAAATCTTCTTCATGTTCCAAATAAAATTCCCAATCATTTGTTAACTCTTTATGTTCTGGGTGTGCTTCAACCCAGTAACGTCCAAGTGCATTTTGCACCATATAGCGAACAATCCAATCAGGGGTAAACAACTGCGTAGCAAAAGGAATTTCTTCAGCTTTATACTTCTTCTTTTCACTAAAGACTCTATCTTTTTCTTCAGCTATATAAAATTGATAGAGCCAACCGATAATCTCAATTTTCTCCCAGTTATCTTCTGGAATCACCTCGGTATTAGTCATATGGCGAACAAAAGAATCGGTTGCGAGCAAGCCATCTGGAAAGAGGATTTCCGTATAATCGTTAATTTTTTCAAACATGAACGGCATGTAGCGATTTAAGTCATTGCAATGTTTGATAATAAGATACTTGAACAACTCCTCTGACTTGTTGTTCATTTTCAGTTCATAAACATATTCTTTATCAATATCTAAATCCAATGACAAAGTCTCTTTCATCATATCTGGCTCGGTGCTGTCGGCGTTCGTGGAAGATAACACTCTTACTTTAGTTGGAAGGTAGTCATTCACTTCCATAAAACGCAAGGCGGTAAAGCGGTTAAACCAAGTATAGGCAACCTCCTCCATCACCCGCTTGAATCCTATCTGGTTAATCCGGTCAATCAATCTGTCTCTTTGGTTTTTTTCTTCCTTTGTAAGCTGTCTGCCATCAATAAAGATGGCATCCGAGCTTTCAATCTCTGCTTTTTTAATGTTATCTTCGGTGATTCCAATTTTCATAGCCCTTACTTCGACTTTTTTCAGCAATTCTCTTCGGGCATTCGTCGCAAAGGTTTTTAATGCCGATTTATTCATCATGTCACCCCTGTTAATCAATAAACTCAATTTGTTTATTTTCCTTAATGATTTGCTTCAATTTAGACGATAAGTTCTGAATGTAACTATCTACTTCCGCCTCTGTCTTCAGTGTTTTGACAGCGACCAATTGTGACACTTTGACGATTTTAATCTGCTTTTGAATCGGAGGTGCGACAGGTTCAACAACAACTCCGCCACCTGAACGCTTTCTTTCCTCTTCTTTCTTCCGCTGCCATTCCGCAATTTCTCTTTGAATGCCCCGCTCCATTCTTTCCTTAAATGTGGCACTTTGCGAAACGATTGCATCCACTTTATAAATATCCGAGAAAGTATCCACATTACCGTTAAGATTTTTATAATAGTTCGCTACTTTTTCTTTTGTTCCATTAGAAACACCATACTGTGAGGTTAGTAAGGATAAGTAATCATAATCCTCTTTCAATTTTATCCGTGCATTGTCCTTTTTCTCGTTCAATACCTCTTTAATTTGTTCATCCATCACATGAATGAGTTCTGGAATATCTTTAATTTTTTTGTAAGGAATAGGGTCCTCAACAATGGCACGGAGTTTGTTCATTGCCGATTCAATTTCTTCTCCATACAGATAGGTTTTATTATCTTCATATTTTTTCAAGGCAGCCAAACCATCATCAAAAATCTTCTTTTGATCCGTACCGAAGAAACTTTTGACATAAACTATATCTTCTTCCCAATCTAAAAGGTTATCTCCCAATTCTTTTAACTTAGTGAAGTACGAGACATTATCAAGGCCATTGTGGAACTCTCCAAAGTATTCCAATCCTTTATCAAGCAGGCTCATTCCAGGGTACTTTCTCCCTTCGTAACGAGCCTTGTAACCTTTAATTTCTTGAATCTGCTTTTCAATAAGAACCTTAATGTCTCTTAATAGTCCATCTTCGTCATCGGCTAGATCCGTTTTATTAAAAACATCTTTACAGATACTCTTAGCTGTTTTGATTAGTTTTTCATCGACTTTGACTCGTTTTAACACAATGGCCGAATCGGCCTCAGCCATTTTAGTAAAAATGGTGACCAATGTATTAACATTTTCTTTCGGCTCCAGATATTCTGCATGATACCTAATCCGGATACGTTGCTCCTTTAATAAACGGGCAATAAGGCCTGCTATATCGAGTTGTTTCCACCCATAAGGTTTGTCAGTGAAACGATCATATAGAATCTTTACCCTCACCTGTTTCTTGAGGTCATCTTGTAAACTAATAAATTCATACACCTTTTGCTTGGCTAACTCATTTGGATCGCTTTTCAAGGTGCCTGCAAATGAGAGTTGTTCATCATTTGGTGCCAGTATTGAAATTAAATTCCGTTCATTTTCCAGATGTTCTTTCACATAACCAAGCATGGTATAAACGTTTTCTACTAGCAGAGTAAAGGCAGCGTTGATCTTCTCACGAACAGTTGACCCTTTAATGTCTACCTTATCACCATTGATAAAGAAGGAACCATTCTTAATCGCATCTTCTAATAGTTCACGAACTCTTCTTCTCCGTTCTCGGACTTCTGCTTGTTTGTTATTTAAAATATTTTGGATGTTTTCAGGAAGTTGAGTGATATTGGTTTTTTTCCGAAATTCTTCAATCCGCAGGGCTTCCTCCATTTCCTCAATATAGGCACCACTACCACCAAGTTTTATTATCAATTCGCCACTACCTTGGGTCATCATCATTAATTCTTGTTCAGATTTATAGTAATGGTCCGACAACGGCGACAGGATTTGCATGCCAATATTGGAAGTTTGGTTGCCGTAAGTCTTCTCATCCATCTTCTGGTTGTAGGTAAACGAGTAATCACTGGAATAACGGAATCGTTTTTCGTCATAAAGATCCTGGAAAATGTAGTTGGCAAGTTCCCTTTTGACAAAGTCCTCATCTATGTTTAATGATTTAATTTCTCGGTTGATGTCCTGCTCGTCATCGGTCAGGAAAATATAGTTCTCACCATTCTTCTGAATCAATGTCTGAGAAATCAATTTTCTTAGTGATGTCTTGATTTTCTCTTTAAGTTGCAATTTATCTTCGTCAATATGTGTCACCATCAGTGTGGCAATGTTATCAAGATTAGCCGGCAATTCTTTGATATACTTAATCATGAAAAGTACTTTTAAAAGGTCTATATTGAACTTGTCATCTTTTAAAGCTGGATTTTCATAGGCACCTTCAATAACCCTTGAAATGGAAGGGTTTAAGAACTCTTTAATGGTGTCATAAAAGGCATAAAATGGGATCAATATGCCTTCTTCAGCATCTTTATAGTGAAGGCCCGCCTCTTTAAACGCCGATAGCATAGACCTTTCCCCTTCAGATAAATGCTTACCGGAAGAACCGTGTTTACGAACCTGTTCAAATACATTTTGAAGGAGCTTAAACTGATATGGAATGAAAGGGTACACATCTGCAAATTCTTGTTCATTGTCAAAGCCACGTAAATCCGCTGTGCTTTCACGGAAACTAATCAAGTTTTTCAATATCGCACTTTTCTCTGGATAAAGGAGCTTTAATCTATCGTTTGCAAAGTCCTTTTTCAAGAGAATACGCTTTTTGATAACTTCATCAACTGAGATAGATGATAGAGACAGTCTTGTGTCAAACCGACCTTGGATACGAGAGAAGTCATCCCCTTTGACCTTGATAATGCTGTCAATGCTTTCTTGGGAAGTGACCATAATCCAAACCTTCCCATGGCAGTGTGTTCCCAAATCCTCTGCTACTGTTTGCAAGTTTAACATTAAATTACGGTTATCCCCGATATATTGACCAATCTCATCGACTAGAAAGATAAGGTGAAAGTTTTTCCCTTTACTATTGACGTATTCACTTACATCTTTAGCAAACTTTTCAATACTAATTTCAAAATTGTTTACACCGTTTTCAAACCAGTTCCGTGCTGATTCCTCAGTCATATCGGTGACTTTCGTTAAGGCCCCTATAACATAATCCTCGTCGAAATAAAAGCTATTACGACGCTCTTCCCATGATTCGCCTGCTAATGCCTTAAATTCCGTTTTAAACGCTTCATATACCCCTTGCTTGTCAAGGTACTTTTCCATTTCAGCAACGCCAGGAATATCCCCATAATAGCCACGATGCTCATAAAAAACCTTCATAAATACCCGAAGAATGGCATCTTCCTTGGACTTATTGTCCAGTGAACTCTTGGAATCAATGTTGAAAAGGATGACTTCCGTGTCAACATCTCCTGTACGTTTCATATTGGCGTATACAAGTGGGTCCTGAACTTTATCTTTAAAGAAGTCAATGGCACGCTTACCTTTGACCATTTTGTTTTCAAGCAAATAGGCAAGGATTTTTAGGAAGTGTGATTTACCGGAACCAAAGAAACCGGAAATCCAAACACCCATTTTATCGGTAATACCGTCAATCCCCTTCTGATAGTTCTCGTAGAACTTGGAGAGGTGCTTTTGTAATTCACGAGTAACGACATACTCGTCCAATTCCTGGTAAATGTTATCTTCATCCTGTTGAGCCACTTTAATGACTCCACGAATATCACGTTCAATGTCTTTCTGAAACATCTCTTTAATGTTCACCTGTACTCCCCCTATCTCTTTTTAATCAACCAATCGAAAAGCCCGGTAATAATTATCATCCTTGAATTTTCCAAATAACTGTAAAGACTGACCATCATATTTACCTGGAAAAAACATGATGACAGGTATATCGTCCAACACTTCTTGTAAATTGTTTAAAATATTATGAGACCGGACAAACGGATAAACCTTTCCTATTCCAGTGAGGAACACCACATTATAGCCATTCACCTGTTCACTGATCTTTCTTAAAAAGGCCTCTGGCTTCGCAAAGTTCGTCAAGGCTTTAAACAATTGGTCTTGCCCTTGACGTTCTTCCATCTCAAAAATACGGTTGAAAATCCTTTTTTCTTTTGCAATATCTAGCAGCATTTTATATAGATCGAATTCAATGATTCTTCGGTTAGATCCTTCATAATTGAATTCCTTTTTTATGTGCTTGATATAGTCCCTTACCTCGAGCTCGTGTTCTGGCTCATAATCGAACACATAAAAACTAATCTCATTACCGAGTCCACGACCTTCAATAAATTTATCTTCTTTTATTTTTGGTATGATTTGGTCCAGCCTTGCATGGAAATTTGACACATGTTCACCCCCTACTCACCCATAGCTCTGATATAACGTACGTCACCAATCTGGGTAAGATGATTTCTTATTTGTTCATCAATAATAAGACGATTAAGTTCTTTACCTTTTCTTGTTCTTAACATTCCACTTTCGTACAACACCTGCATATAGGCTCTTTTTAACTTCTCTATATTTATATCACTCCAGCTTGCCACTTTTTCGCTTTGCTCCGATTTAGCAGCGAAGAAAAGATTGATGTCCTTCTTTTCTATTAAGTAGTCATTATTGTGTAACTTTTCGGCGATAACTTCTTCCATGAATTCATAAAACAGCAAATCCGTTTTCATAATCGCATAAAGGTTCAATACCTTTCCCATCTCTACTGAGCCTTCGAGTATCAGGGATGCAAGAGTGTCATCAATAACCTCTGCTCTTTTCATAACGGAAGGCAATGCTCGATTAATTCGACCTTGATTGTTAAATTGAAACAGGTTTTCCTCTTTTATCTTTCTCCGTATATCCTGATTGGAAAGGCCGAGTCGTTTCAATTTTAAGACCTGTTTTAATTCAAAAAACAAAAAGGAGGCCCCGTTTAAACTTGAAGAATATACTAATTCCATTGTCATATAATCAAACCTTTCGGACAAGACTATTTTCCTATCTTTTCTCCAATACCTTTCCCACCACAGCTAACCGCCTTTTACCACATTGTTGCTGAACGATTGTCGTAAATTGATTATCCTTCATCAACTTGTCCGGATTGTTTTCGTACATCTTCAGTATGCCGTTAATGAGTTCAGGCTCTTTGATTTCTTCTTGCCAATACGCATCCACTAGCTTGTTTAAAGCGGTTGCCAATTCTCGTTGTGTTCGATAAAAGAGTTTCAACTCCAAGAGATTTCACCTCAAACCCCAGTTTTACTTAACTCTTATTTTACTCTTACTTATTAAAGAACACAATGGAATATAAAGACACCATCAAAGGAATTACGATTGAAAATAAACCTAGATAACATCAAAGAAAAGGAATCACCCGAAATTGCTATCATAATAGCAATAGTGATTCCCAAGAATACGAATACCATTTTATTTCAATAACCTCAAATGCCCCCCAGAAGTTTCCTTAGATGGGCTTGTTTCCCCTTTGACAGTTTCTTGGGGATATTTTGATAAATCCTTCGTCTCTAAACCAAAGTATTTAATCAACTGAGAGACAACCTTTTGAGAGGGAGTTACCTTGCCCTTTTCAATGCGAAAAATATAGCTTGCAGAAACACCAACACCCGCTCCTACGTCTTCGAACGTTAAAAAGCGTTTTTCCCTTTCATTTTTTAATAGTGTGGATACATTAAGATTTTGATAATCTAGTGTTTTCATCTTCATCTTTCCTTTCATGTGAGTTTTTCAATCAATTACCATATCCTTTTATTCAACAGGGATTATATTATGTTCCAAGTCTGCCGTCAGCATGATATTTTGTATCTCTTGGTAAATGTTCTTTTCCCTTGAGATTTCCGATACCTTCAAACCCTCATCTTCATAAATTTTCAATTGATTTACAATTTGAGGGAATACCCTTTTCGTTAAATCCTTCAAGTGCTCAATATCATAATTCTTTTTAAAGCATGGGTAGAGCGTTTTCGGGACATAAACTGCAAAATTCAACGCATTAAGAAT
Organism: Weizmannia acidilactici; assembly: GCF_008974225.1. Lineage (NCBI taxonomy): Bacteria > Bacillati > Bacillota > Bacilli > Caryophanales > Bacillaceae > Heyndrickxia > Weizmannia acidilactici. The sequence goes on from NZ_BKZR01000049.1 coordinate 19,820, forward strand.
ATTGAACATCAATGAATCAGTAATGACCCCTTTGCGAATCCACCCTGTCTTTTTCAAATTCCTTTTTATACACACAATACATTCTTCATCCGAACGGATAAACAGATAAAGGTCAATAAGATCCTTCAATATATAACGGATTCTTTCTAAATAGAGCTTGCCATCGTTGTGTTTTTTCACAACGTCGCCTTTATTTCGTAGATAGCTCTGAAACTTCCTGTAATCTTTATTAACAAAACGATGCGTACGCTCATTTACCTGATAAATACCCGCTATATGCAAGATTGTCGCAATATCCAAGTCGTACTTATCACTTTCTTTATATTTAATGGGGTAATCAGGTAAAATCTTTTTCACCCATTCGTAACGTTCAAGTTTTTCCCCACGGCTTATTTCCTTTGTTGGAGTACTTGAATTTTTTACAACAATAATGTCGACGATTTCCTCTTCTGGAACATCAAAATATATAACCAAAATCACATAACTATTAGGCTTCCCATCCGTTTCTTGGACATTTTCAGTGTGTATGCCATTGAAAATACCCTGTCCCTTTTTGAAAAACAAGGTTATTGTTCCATCTTCATTTCTAATGTACGATTCCGCTATTATATGAATACCGTTATTCATGTAGAGAAATAACTCGGGCTTGTTACGAAGTGTTTTCTTCATTTCTGGTACATATTTATTTACATCCCCCATGAAATCCCTGGTATTCGGCTTGTTGGGAATATCATTAGTCTTTTCCCGCAATTCCTTCCCTGAAACAAATCCCATGAGTATCTTTTTATTGTTGATCATATATTCTTTTAAATCAGCATCAATGGTAACTGACTTTAAGTCTTCTTTCATATTTTTATGCTCCTTTCAAAAAACTGCTTGTGACTTACACTATTATACTATTATTTTAATATAATGTAAAAAAATACCATTTACTATAGTCAAAAGAAAAAGTGATGCAAAACCATGCTAAACCCTTATATAATGCAGTTTTGTTTGCAAATACCTAATAAACCCATTTTATGTAATTTTACCCAATTGCATAAATTAGAGAAGAAAAAAGCTACTGACTCTTAGAATTAACCTCTCGGTCAGTAGCTTTTCTTTAAGCAGCTAGTTTTATTTAATTTCCTCTTTTGAAATCAATTGCCTCAAATATAAATGGATTTCCTCTGTCGACCAGCACAATCCAGAGGTTAGAATGCGTACTCGAACGTCAAGATCCGGATTCCGCTTGTTATTCTCTATCCTCCACAAATACGAAGCACTAAGAAAAACAAGTTCAGCCAAATCTTGCAACGTTAAATGATTCATTATCCGAAAATCATGTACGACACCACCAAAATTCTTTACCGCTTCATCAACTTTTTTATACTTATCCGTTTGTTCCTGCATTTCGATTTTCCTCCTTGTTATTTATACTAGATATTCATCTAGTCCCTGATTTTTAGAATTCCTTATATGATAGACTTCAAAACTAATAATATTCCTTGCTAGAACACGTTCAGCAACTTTTTATTTTCGCAACTGGAATATATTAAATTGCTGAAATCTACTATAAAGAAGGATGAGAAATCTAATGAATTATTCGCAAAGAAATGAAGGAGTGATGCATATGGACGCAAGAGAGTTTCAAGAGATGCCTTTACTTAAACGTGCAGAGTTTATCAATTATCTAATCTTAAAGGAAGGTGCAGATGAGCCACTTAAAAGTGCTGCAGAGGCAGTGGGGATGAGTTACTCGGCATTTTGTAAAGAAATGAGAAGGGGGGGCTATACCTACTCACAGAGTAAAAAGCAATACGAAAAGACTCTATCAATAGAGGAATACAAGGAAATTCAATCTGCCATCCCGAATAATGAAGGAAATGATGAGGTTATGCGGTTCCTTACAAGCCATTTGGACGAGATTAAGAACCTTTTAATCACACATAAATCTCAGTTGATACTGGATCCACAGGTTTACGATCCAACGTCCGAAAGTATAACGAAGTCGTTTGTTGTGAACAAGGACATTTACGACAAATTCACTGAGTTATCTACAACGAGATTTCCACATCTTCGTTTAAGGGATATCGTCTCACATTGCCTTTTATGCTTTATCAAGCAGTATGAAGAAACTCCATCAGCATCTTGATGGAGTTCTTGCTTTATGGACTGTCAATATCATTTAAAGCTAATTTCTAACCAATGGACTATGCCACAATAAATCTCATCTTGATGGCCTCAATGGCTAACCTTCTGTTTTGTTGATCGAGATAGGAAAACATTTCCACTATCGTGCCGCAATAGTAGTTGTTATACAAATTGAAGGCTAACTCAATTAAGTCGTGAGCACTTGTGGAAAGATCAATACTGCGGAAACACTCCGGCCGAATCATCCGTTCTTCAAAGTCGTATAAAGTTTCCACTTTGTTAAACAAGTCTTGATTCCCCGCAAAAATATAAAACATAGCCTTTCTTTCAACATCTGATGGATTGGTGCCATCCCTTTGAATCAGTTTTTGATACTGCTCCTCGTGATCTGGAAACAAAAACATAGAGTTCCCTCCTATTTTTAGAACTCTTATGTTCTATGCTGTTGATAGGGGAAAAATAATCAAAAGGACTCCGAAGCTCTTAAAAACTTAAAATCCCGTATACGCCTTCTCTTGCTCCAAATAATATCGAGAAATAAAAACTTAGTTCATGGGTATTGACTGCAAATCTAACAAGGCTTCAACCGGTGATCCATAAACCATCAATTCGTTTGTTACAATAGTTAGTCTAGTTAAAGTCATTGAGCTTAGGTCTTGTTAAAAATTCAATAGTTACCATGCGGTAAACCCGATTATCCCACTTAAAAACATGTACATCCAGCAATTCTCTTCCACTATTTTCAATTTTTTTCTTTTCGCACTCTATAAATTCATCAATAAGCGTTTCACTACAAATTAGTGCGGAAATTTCTGTCCCTGCCCATTTCCAAATATCTGGCGACTGTTTTTTGATTAAATCAGTTTTGATGTCCATTTATTACCTCCAAATAAATAGTTCATTCTTTTCTTATGTCTTGTTGTCTATAAATAAGCCCTTTAAAAACTCTTCAAAATCTTTATCTTCTAAGTAAAATAAATCAACAAATGATATGGGCTGCGTCAACCCATTTTCATTTACTTCATAGCCTTTTCTTTTTCCAAAC
>NZ_BKZR01000050.1:0-22859 GCF_008974225.1 Weizmannia acidilactici
AAAATATTGAAATATAAAAAGATCTCGTAAAAGAGATCTTTTTATATTATGCTTAAAAACATCTTCTAATAAAATAATGTTTCCAGAGAAAAATTATAAAAAACTTAAGTCTCTAATGTTGTCTTTAATATCGGATCAAAGTTGATAACTTCTAATATAATAGGTGTCCCGGCAGCGATACTTCCTTCGGAAATGGAGATGAGTAAATTGCCTACTCCCTCCTCGCCAGCCGTATAAGCAAAGTGGTCATCCATTTGTAAAACACCATTAATATAAACGTTAAAGTAGCTATTGTTTAAATTTAATAGCGGCAGTGTATTGACATGATTCCCAGAGTCATCTAAAAATTGCGAAGCATCAATTTTTAGAGTGGATCCATCTTTGATAGGCTCTGTGACTTCATAAAAAAAGCGTGTAACGGTTGGTGCTGTTTCGATTTTAGCTTCCGAGGAAACCGCAAGCTTAATTATTTTCAGTCCCATTTTTCTTCCTCCAAACTTTAATGTTTTGTATCTATAATATGTAAAGAAAAAAGACAATGATATTATGGACAGGCTAAATTTTCTAAAGTAATGCAAACACCCATTTTTTTCACTTATTCCCCAATTTAAATATATAATGTTATACCAGATGGCTTTTAGCACAAACATTAGAACCGGGTTCATGTTTTGGAGGGAGTTATATGAAAGTGGACAGTAAAATACCTCCTAATTCCCCTGTATTGTTTAATTTTCCGAAAATAAAACAACAAAATAACTTTATTATCCCTTTAAAAGTCAGTATTTTTGAGTATTTTACAATTTCTGATGGTTGTAAAAGAACGTATATGGAAGAGGATGCGTTAACAGGATATGGTTCGCAAAGAATTTTAGATCAGGAAAGCGTTTCATATACAAACCTTTTTATTAATGGGGTATTACAACCCTCAAATAGTTATCAGGTATCAAAGGGGAAATTAATTCTTCTTACAGACGATATTCCTTTAAAAGGAGCTCCGATTATTTTACAAATGGTTAAAATATAGGAGCTTTTTCTGTTTAAAGCTGTATATGCTTAATTTTATATAAATGATTCCCATAAATAATTTTCATTATGTATGATAGCGGCCTAAACCATATTGGCCCTTTTTTCATATTTTACCCTATAGGTCGAATATTGAAGGGAGGCTTTTAGCTATGAAGATATTATTAGCGACATATTGGTCTGTTCCCCATTTGGGAGGCGTTTGGAATTATATGGTGCAGCTAAGAGAAAAATTAGAAGCAAAGGGGCATCAGGTGGATATGCTCGGTTATGATGAGGATAATAAATCCGTCTACATTGTGAATGAGAATAGAAAAGTAGATAGGGATAAAATCCAACCGTTATTAGATGCAAAGTTAAATGCTCGAGCTTATCCAGCCATTCATGCTAATAATTTAGTGAAGTCTACCGAATTCAATCGTTATGTTTATGAATTAAGTGCTGCATACCTAGGCATAGATAAATATGACATTATTCACGCACATGATGTGATTTCAGCCGCATCACTAAATCGCATTAGACCTGACCATATACCGTTAGTTGCGACTCTTCATGGTTCTGTAGCTCATGAGATTAGGCACCAATTGACCACCATACACAAAACGAAAACTTCATTTATTGCAAGGGCATATTTTGATGAAATCGAACGAATTGGGGCCACCTCTGCTGAGATTACAATTGTAGCAAATGAATGGTTGAAAAATATTCTTGTGGATGAGTTTAAAGTTCCGGAAGAACAAATAAAAGTTCTACAATATGGATTTGATACTGAACGTTTCATTAAGGCTATGAAGAGTAAAACATCGATTCGACGGCCTATCGATAAAAAGGTTATTATTTACACCGGCAGATTGGTGGAACTTAAAGGCGTCCATCATTTATTATCTGCACTAAATGAGTTGAAGAAAATCCGAAATGACTGGGTCTGCTGGATTATTGGCAGTGGTGATCAACAAGCAGATCTGGAATTACAGTGCAAATCCATGGATTTAGATGATGACGTATTATTTTTTGGAAAACGAGATGATGTGCCAAGCATACTTGAAAAGGCGGATATTTATGTTTTGCCCAGTCTTTTAGAAAATCAGCCGTTATCCGTTATTGAAGCACAAATTGCAGGTAAAGCTATAATCGTAAGTGATGCAGGCGGACTACCAGAAATGGTTGAAAACGGTGTTACTGGTTTGGTATTTCCTACCGGTGACGTTGCTGCATTATGCAAAAACCTGGATTTATTGTTAGAAAATGAAAAGTACAGAAATATGCTTGGAAAGAACGCAAAAAAATGGGGAATGTCATACTGGAATATTGATAAAGGGGTTAAGAATTTAATGGAAGTATATAAGGATGCCATTTCTAAACGAAAAAGGGATGTGGAGAATGGCACGTCTTAGAGTACTTCTAATGATCCTGTATGAAAAAATTAACCGTTGGTGGAATAAAATATGGAGAAGACAAAAACAAAGCGAACCACCCCAGCCAGTGGATGATAGTTTAGAGGGGGTTCCAATCAACGCGGATAAATATAATTCGTTGTTTATCACCCCTATTCCAAGTCCGGATGTTTTTGTTTGCAGCATAGAATGGGAAAAAATTATAAAAACAGTACCAAAAAACTATAAATTGCCAAATTCAAACACTTTATCTATTTTTGAAACAATGAAAGCCGATTATTATCGTTCCATTTTTAACACACCGATTTTAAATGGATCGAGCCTATTTGTGGATCCGGAAACTTGGGGATCGATAAATAAAAATATACCGGGATCCTACAAAATTCCTAATCCGCTTATAGAGGATATTTTTAAAGTTATGGAGGACGATTACTATAGCTCAATATTTTTAAATCGAATTTCCGATGATAAGGTTTTTGTTGACTCTGAAATATGGCAAACCATCAAAGACACCCTTCCTTTAAATTATAAGATTCCGACCCATTTAATTGAAAAAATTTTTGAACCCTTTCACAGTGACTCTTATAATTCGATTTTTTTAACAGATATCCCTTCGCCTAATGTATTTATAGATCCTTTTGTCTGGGAGCCCATTAAAACTGTAATTACCCAAGACTTTAAAATACCCAATCCGTTAAGTGTCCAATTGTTCGAACAAATGAAGCCCGATCACTATAATGATTTATTTTTGTTACAAATAGATGGGGAAGAAATAGTGGTAGATTCGCAAATCTGGGAACAAGTAAAGGAAGCCGTTCCGGCTGATTATAAGGTGCCCAATTCATTAATCCTGGATATTACAAGCGGGAAACTGCTGGAAGAATCAAATTAATAACAGGAAACAGGTAAGCATGGGGGAAGAATCTTCCTGAATATATAAAATATGTTTCTATATAAAACATAATCGAAAAAGATAAGGTTTGAGGGAAAAAGCTGACCTCCCCCGCCACATTCCAACTTCAACAATTGGAAGGAGAAAATTTTTGATTCAAAAAGTAAAAAATATAGATAGGTATTAATGATTGTTATCTGTCTGATTACATGTGTAAAGGAAACCGGGCACGCTTTTACCCGGTTTTTTGTTTTATTGAACGAATTTGTTAAAACCGATTGCCTTTACTTATTTATAATGTTGAATCCCTAGATATTTCAAACAAAAAGGGGAATTTGTGTTTTTTACTCAGTTCATTTTTAAAAACAAAAAATATGATAGTAAGAAATGATAAAAGACCTGCGGTGATATGTCAAGTACCTAATGATTCGTTTTTTGATGATCAAAGGACGATTTTTAGGAAAAAGGCAACACCAAACTAGACCAGTAAAAATATGGGATTTACTGGAAATGTTTAAAAGGATTCATGACCGGCTATGTGTCATTCATTCACGCTCCTTTTCGGCGCGTAGAGTTGGTGATTGCGTAGTAGCGCATCCACCAGACGCACAAATTTTCTTGCGGTTAAAACGAGAGCTCTTTTGTGTTGATGCTTCGGTACTTCATTGTACTTTTTCTCATAGTAAGCGCGATATTCAGGGATATGCCTGATTACCGAGTTGGCGGCTTCAACCAGATGATATCTCAGGTATTGGTTCCCGTTATGAGAAAGCGAAGTATCGTCCGCAATAAACCGGCCGGATTGATGTTTCCGCCAGTAAAGGCCAGCGTATTTGGCTATCTTCGTTTCATCTTCGAAACGTTCAATTTGTCCAATCTCAGCGATAATGCCGGCTGTAAATACCTTGCCGATGCCAGGAGTGGATTCAATGGTTTGAGCTTCCTCCAGTCCCGCCAGAATGCGTTCAATGCCCTTTTCAAGCTCCTTCAGCTGCTTTTGAAGGGTGCGGATTAACGTAATCGATGTGCCCAGGAGAAGGTCAATGGAGTCTTCCACCACCTTGTCCAGGCGATACGAAGAACGCATGGCTTTTTGGATGGATTTGGCCACACATTCAGGATCGTTGAATCGATTATGGCCTTTTTTCCCAGCCAGATCCTCTAACGGCATCTCTGCCAGTTCATCCAGACTGAATTTTTCGGAGAACAGCTCCATCATCGCATTTCCAAAGACGGAAGAATCCACTTCCTGTGAAAACGTATTGCATTTAAAACTCAGGTGCTGGAGAAAGCGCTGTTTCTCTCTGGTCAACTGGTGAATAATCTGGTAACGGGCACGGGTCAGCTGTTGTAAGGTGATGTACTGGTCTTCCTTTACAACTGACATGGAGTTGCGACCAAAGCGAAGATAGTAGCGATCACAAACGCATCGATCTCGTCCGTCTTATCCATGTCTGAATAGCTTTTCTTAAAGTTGGCGATCTGTTTTGGGTTCATGACAAACACCTTGGCACCCAAAGCTTTTAGGGAATCATCGTTATGTAAAAACATAGACGGATGGAAGCTGTAAACAGAAGTGGACTCCAGCCCTATTTTTAGAGCATCGAAGGTCCGGTTCTGTGCACATTTCAAAATCCTGTCCCTAAGCTGTGTAGCACTTGGCAGATCGTTCGAAATGGCAAAGGAATCGAGCTTTTCGCTTTCACCATCCAAAATGCAGACTTTGATATCAAAAGAACGAATGTCTAAACCAACAAATCATTTCCTGGGGTGTCCACTCCCTTCTGAATTAGAATCATGGGGCTTTCCCGGATATCCTGAGATATCTCTAGTGTGGACGCCGACCAGCAACCTGTGCATCAGAACTTGCCCCTGTTTTGAAAGCCGCCCTTGAGCTACTAACATCCAGGTTCAAAAACAAGGAGAACAGCCTGCGAGTAGGGGGCACCGCGCGTACACTTAGAAACACTCTTTGAATGTGGCTAAACCCACATGGGGAGAAAGAATTGTCCCAAATGATCCTGTTCTCATTATCTAGAAATATCCCGGGACACCCAAGAAATTTGACTTATGACTGCAGGTAAGTAGGTAATTCAGGCTCTGAAGCAAGGGCCTAAAAATAATATACGAGGGGGATTCGTATATGAAGGCCGTGGTTACTGGGGGGGCAGGTTTTATCGGTTCCCATTTAGTTGATGAACTGATAAAAAATTATTTCGAGGTACACATAATAGATAATCTATCAGCAGGAGGTATAAAAAATATCCATCCCATGGCAATTTTCCATGAAATTGATATACGCTCCAAGGATGCAAAGGAAATCATTAACAGGGAAAGGCCCGATATCGTCTTCCATTTAGCAGCCCAAGCAGATGTTGGAATATCCATCCGTTATCCTAATTTAGATGCTGGTGTCAATATCAACGGAACCATCAATATTTTAGAAGCCTGTCGGGAATCTGACGTTAAAAAGGTAATCTTTGCTTCAACATCTGCTGTTTATGGAGATTTCCGGACCGATCAATTATTGGAATCGGATCCGACTGTGCCAATCTCCTTTTATGGTTTATCCAAGTTAAGTGCAGAATCCTATTTTCATCTGTTCCATCATCTTTATGGACTTTCCTTCACGATTCTTCGTTACGGAAACGTATATGGTCCACGTCAATCCGCAAAGGGGGAAGGTGGGGTGGTGGCTGTTTTTCTCGATCGAATTAAAAACGGGGAACCTTTGATGATTTACGGAGATGGTGAACAAACCAGGGATTTTATTTATGTTAAGGATATTGTTCAAGCGAACATGGCAGCGATTGATAATGGTCATCAAGATATATTCAATATTAGTACCGCAAAAACCACCTCTATCAATCAATTGGTTTCCTACTTAAATAAAATTCACGGCTCTGCAATTGATTCGAAAAACACCAGTGGCAGAATAGGTGACATCAAACATAGTTGTTTGAACAATCAAAAGGCAATCCAAAAACTTGGTTGGAGACCGGTTTTCAATATCTACCAAGGCTTGGAAGATACCTATAAATATATTATGGGTTCTGGTTCATAATTGATATCTTTAATAACCTTTGGGCGAATTCTTTCTAAAATTGATTGGTTAATAATACATTTTAGAAATTTTTAGTTATATACCCTCGCAATTGAATGATGAGTTACATTTAATGAATTCAGATGAATCTAATTTTTGAAAAATCAATATAAAAAGGAGGAACTTGTTAAATGAGTTTAGCAGAAATTAAAGGAAAATACGATGCTATTTTTAGTTTAGGGGATCTTTGTCTCGCAGCCCTTCAGTTGAGAAAAAACAATTTAAGGCCTTTTGCTGGTCCGTTAGACTGGATGTCATCCCCTTCTTTGTCAGATGTCAACCGGTTATTAAGAAATAGATTTACAGGTTTTATGGACCTTCCCAATTTAAAGCCTACCGGATATTCAACCGGCGTTGACACAAAGGAACAGTTTCTTGTTGTCCATGATACTGCTTACAACATTGTATCGAGCCATGATTTTAAGGCTGACCAAAATTCATTTGAAAAATTATCAACCTATCCGGACGTGAGGAAAAAACTGGATAGAAGGATAAAGCGATTTTTAGAAATGGCAAATAAGGGGAAACGGATATTATTTATTCGAACAGAGGGATCTCTAAGTGAAGTTTCTGAGCTGGAATCTGTATTATCCCAATTGGTAAAAAACGACTTTAATATTTTAGTAGTCAATCATACGAATGTAAATGAATTAATTGAAAAAGAATGGCCTATAGAAAGAGTTCATGTTGTGGAGCTGCCAAATAAAGAAAAATGGCAAGAAAACGACCACTACTGGAGAGAAATTTTTGATGGAATTTCAAATAAATAAATTAAAAGAAGCTGGGGAAATGTTTACTAATGCTACTATTTTAGTAACAGGGGGAACTGGATCCTGGGGTTATGATCTTGTGAAAAAATTATTAACATATAATCCTAAAGAGATTATTGTCTATTCACGTAACGAGGATAAACAGGTCAATATGAGAAGGGAATTTGATGATTCGAGGTTAACCTTTTCCTTAGGGGATGTAAGGGACCGACAAGCGTTATTTTATGCTTTTAAAGGTATCGATTATGTGTTCCATCTTGCTGCATTAAAACATGTTCCCGTTTGTGAAGAATTACCTTTGGAAGCCGTTAAAACAAATGTAATAGGCACGCAAAATGTCATTGATGCTGCCATATATAATGGCGTAAAAAAAGTAATCAACGTATCAACAGACAAAGCTGCAGATCCGGCTAATTTTTACGGTTTTACAAAAGCCATTGGCGAAAAATTAATTGTTCATGCCAATAGTCTAAGTAAAGACACAAAGTTTATATGCATTAGAGGGGGAAATGTTTTAGCTACCAATGGAAGTGTCGTTAATCTGTTTATTGACGAAATTAACAATAAAAATAAAATTTCCATTACTGATAAACGCATGACACGCTTTTTCTTGACTATGGAAGATGCAATCAACCTCTTATTGAAAGCAGCTTCTGAAGGGATAGGCGGAGAAATTTTTGTTATGAAAATGCCATCATGCAGGATCATGGATTTAGCCAAAGTTTTAATAAATCATTTTGGAAAAAAAGTAAGTATTGTGGAATCCGGCATCAGACCGGGTGAAAAACTTAATGAGGTTCTTTTAGCAAGTAACGAAATTGAAGATACAGTTGAGTTTGATAAGGACTATCTTGTTGTTCTCCCCAAAATAGAAATTAAAGGATTAAGGGAACATTACTCTGCCTTTCCTTCAGTAAAAACCACATCCTATAGTTCAAGTGATAAATTTTTGACCCATGAGGAAATCAGGAAAATGCTAGTCAAGGCAAAGGTTTTGAAGTAGTTTTCGTCCAGTACATTGAAAGAGTTTTACTTTCTAAAGGAAAATTTGGTATGTCAACACTAAACTAAACAATTTTTTTGAGGTGTTTCTCTTTATATTCCATCGGGCTTAAATACCCTAGTGTTCCATGGATTCTAATATGATTAAACCAATGAACATAATCATCTAATTCCAGTCTCGATTATTCGAAATTTTCAAAATACTTTCCTTTAACGAATTCTGTTTTGATAATTTTAAAGGTTGCTTCAGCTACTGCGCCGTCATAAGGGCAACCCTTCATACTTAACGACCGTTTAATTTTAAATGTATTGAGCGCTTCGTCAATTGTCTTGTTCTTGAATTCGTTACCTCTGTCTGTGTGGAATAATTGAATTTGCTGTAAATCTGCTTTCACTGTTGATAAGGCTCCATAGACTAGTTGAGCATCTTTGTTTGGACCTGCACTATGACCAATAATTTCTCGATTATAAAGATCGACAAATAAACAGATGTAATGCCAGCTTTTTTCACTCTAACGTATGTTAAGTCACTGATTACAACTGTTAATTCTTTTTGTTGATCAAATTCTCTTTTTAACTCATTTTCAACTTTTGATTCATTGCATTTATCCACATGTGGCTTAAACTGGGCAACTGTATAGTTTGACACTAGCCCGTTTTCTTTCATGATTCTGCCAATTCTTCGCCGTGAGACGATGATGCCAAGCTTCTTTAATTCGTGTTTAATTTTCCGTGTACCATAGTTATGCCTGCTTTTCTGGAAGATATCCAGTATGGCAGCTGTCAGTTCATCTTTTGAATTATCTTGCTCTTTTGCTTCGTAGTAATAGGTACTTCTTGAAAGTTGTAGGACATCGCTCATTGCTGATATCGAGTATTTGTGACGATTGTTTTTGATCACATTTACTTTTGTCCTAGTATCAGCACGGCTAGCTTTAAAATATCATTCTCCATCAATAAATGCTTGTTTTCTTTTCAAAGCTGGATCAATTCATTTTCTTCTGGAGAACGATTATCCTTTTTCTTAAATGAACCGGATGTTTTAATTTGCTTTATCCATTATCCAACGCAGAAGGTGTCAAATCATACTCACTAATAATATCTTTTCTGGGCTTCCCGTTTTCATAAAGCTTGACCATTTGAGCCTTAAATTCTGCAGTGAATGTTCGTCTTGCTCTCATTTTTATTCTCTCCTTAACTAGGTAATGTTTGTCGTAGACTACCAAAATAGTGGGTTTGCGACGAAACTTGACGTGGAGCCTCTGTGGGTATGGCTTGATGGCAATGGTGCTAGGAGAAAAAAAGAAAATCGCCAAAGCTAACTAGCCTACCATGCCCACCACTCCATATCAAGCTGTGTATGAATATTATACATCTGGAATATTTTGGAAATCACAATCTGAGATAATGTGGAAATTCACACTAATGCAATATTTTCTTTTAGCTGTCCCTCTTAAATTTTTCATTTAGGTTCGGCGTTCCTGGGTGTAGGTAAAGGGTACTCCTGACATGTATGTTATGCATTGGATGCTTTATAAAAGCCGTCAGAAAATCATTCCACATGCATCCCCTTTAAGCCGTGTCTGTGAATTATTAACATAAAAAAGCAAGCCTGGAGGGAAAATATGGACCCAAGACCAAAGTTAATCATTACGGGGGCAAATGGTTTTACAGGACATCATGCCTATAATCATTTTTCGAAATTAGGATATGATGTTATCGGAATAACGAGAAAACAAACATTCATGGGTAAAGAAAACATGAAAAATGAAAATTGTGACCTGACTAATAAGAAGGATGTAGCTATGTTAGTAGAGAGAATAAAACCGGATTATCTTTTACATTTGGCAGGTCAAAATAGTGTGGTTGATTCATGGAAGGATCCTATAGGCACCCTTGATATCAACCTTATGTCGGCAGCATATTTATTGGAAGCAATTCGAAAAGTAAATCCATCTTGTAAAATTTTGATTGCCGGATCTGCGCTACAAATTGACCCCGTTAATCTTTCAAATATTCCTCATCCCTATAGCCTCAGTAAAACACTCCAAGAGATTGTTTCAGTAGCTTGGAAAAAATTATTCAAAATGAATATTGTTATCACAAAACCAACAAACTTAATCGGGCCAGGTTGTTCAAATGGAATAAATTCCATTATTGCTTCAAAAATAGTAAAAATGGAGAGAAATGAGGCAGATCCCATTTTAATTGTCAATAACTTAAATGCAACTCGTGATTTTCTGGATGTTCGAGATGCAGTGAATGCATATGAGATTTTATTAAACAAAGGAGAATCCGGAGAAGTTTATGATATCTGTACAGGAATAAGTCGGACAATAAGGGAAATGATTGATATTTATAAGAACTTAACCGATGTAAATTTAGAGGTGAAAGCTACTTCGAACCAGAGCGGATCGGAAGTGGAGACAAGAAAGCCTTCGAAATTATTTGAATTAGGTTGGAAACCAAGCATTCCCTTCGAAGCCTCATTAAGGGATACTATTGAGTTTTTCCGAACAAACCCGGAAATTTGTATTTAAATGATGACTCCCCTTATCATATACATTCAGGATTTTTGTCTGAACTTATGACAGGGGCAATTCATGATAGTAAAAGTGGGGTTTAACAATACTTAGCCCCCTTTTTGGTGTTGTAAATCATGTGTTATCTGACAGCGTATAGGTCAACGGTTCGAGATCGGTATGTTCCACTACAACTTTCATTTTTGTGTAAAAGAAATAGGATGATTTTTGCTTTGCCATGTGCTTTAACTATGGACATCTGTTCTCCATAAAAGCCAAAAAGTTAGCTCGAAACATGTTTGAAATAAGTCTTTATGAAATTTGCGTTAAAAATGTAATTAGGGCTTGCTGAACAAATCAGATGCAAGCCAAAATTCAGTTATCAAAAGACAAAATAGTGTTTTGTAAAAATTTAAAAAAAAGAACTCTGAGCTTTCGCCCCAGGTTCATGATGAGAAATTGGAGAGCTATAACTGTTTCACTTGTCTCCTGAAGGCGTGCTCGAATAAGGTCCAGCCCGTATTTGCGCTTGCCTTCACCAAATTTGCCTTCAACGGCATTACGTTCAGAGGCATCCTGATTCGCCAATCGTTCCAAGGACTTGTCTTCTGTCTTGGATGGGCGGCCAAGCCGTGGCCCACTTTAGATGCCGAGAGATTTGCAGTAAGCCAGATTTTCACGATTCCGGTAAATTTTGTCCGCCAGAATTGCTTCTGGGTAGAAACCAAACCGGTTGTAGTAATTTTCAACAGATTCCTTGAGAGTGATGCCTACATTGTAGTTTTCTCAATCAAGCCTTTCAATCAGGGCATAGCCATCGACAACACTGATGGCGTCTTTCGAACTGAACTCCACGTTCGCTTTTGCCTTGCCCCTTACAATTGGGCGGACATGCGGTTGGGAAATGCTCACAATCCGGTGGTCAATTCGTCTTTAATAATCAAATGAATAAATGGTTGGAGGAAATCCTAGTTATATCAAGTAATGCCTGGCTATTTCAGTCTGCGAAAGTTGAGTTGATTATCTTAACCATTTGCATTTCATTTGTCTAGACAAGCAGTCAAGAAAATGCATATTTTACAACATCTAACCGGAAAGGAGGGGGAAATATGTCATCCTGCTAGGAATTAGCAAATTATTATCGGGGGAACGGTGATTGTGTCGCACCCGGTTTGTGTCGTACAGCGTCTGCGCAATATCAATGCAACGATTTTAGGCCGCCGTACACGTTCGCCATTGTCACTCCCATTTGCGCTTTCGTTTGAAAACAATCGTAACGGACGCACGTTGAATCTCGGTGAAACAGTGATTTTAGAAAATGAAATCAATCCGTTTTTAACAGCATTGCGTAAACGGGGGATTACTGTTACAGCAGTTCATAACCATAGGCTGTTTGATAGTCCGCGTCTGATGTACATGCACTGGGAAAACGTCGGCAATCCGTTCGAGTTTGCACAGAACAGTATATCTACAGCCAAGGAAGCCGGTTTATTTTAGGTGTTTTTCACCAAAGAGGGAAATATAGTTTTCCCTCTTAAAAACTTTTGTGTGAAGACATTTTTTCAAGCATAGAAAAGCGATTACCAATATAAGCAAAGTTGAAGGCCAATTGCTTATGAATAAAATGAAAAGATCTTTTCGTTTCAATATCCCACTCAATTTTCATGAGGAATCTTTTACAAGTATGAAGATGTGTAACAAAAAATATTAAAAAAGAAGAATGCCAGGCATTCTTCTTTTTTAACGGTGCGCCTGGCATGGCTGCACTCTATAGGGTGAAAGTCCCGAATCGCGAAGGCAGTAGTAGCGATAGCCTAACGCAAGGGTGTCGTAGTGATGCGGAATCTGAAGGAAGCGAGCGGCAAACCTCTGATTCTTGAGGAACATGAACCTCATACAAGGCTAGGTATCATTGGATGAGCTTGCCGAACAAAGTAAAGTCCATACTGCCAAAGGTGATACAGAGTAAATGAGGCAGATAGGTGTAGGGAAAGAGTGCAGTCTTACCCAGAGAGGTCTGACTGGTACGCCGACTAAGTTGGTAACTAGCCTAGTGATAGGTTATTGAACAGTCAGAAGTCAGCAGAGATCATAGTACAAATAAGGTAGTTCCTCATTTGGAAGGACTGAACCATGAAGGAGTGTGGAATAAACTCGAATTTCACTTTGTTCAATGAAGCAGACAATCCAAAGATGGACTTACTCAGTGGATAGAAACGGTGAATTCCGTGGGAGACATTGAGAGGGCTGAGAACTAAAGTGGTTTAAGGAGAGACAGAAAAGCATAACGGATGTGAGATACCAAATCACTATCCGACTGACTTCATGGAACCGCCGTATACGGAACCGTACGTACGGTGGTGTGAGAGGATGGAGGTTAGTCACCTCCTCCTACTCGATTTACCCCCACACCTCATGTGCAATTTTGACAACATGCTCCAGTTTTTCCCATTGCTGGTCTTCCGAAAGCAGGTTGCCTTCTTCGGTGGAAGCAAAACCGCACTGTGGGCTCAAGCAAAGCTGGTTGAGCGGGACATATTTTGTTGCTTCGTCGATCCGACGCTTAATCTCGTCCGCATTTTCCAGATCGCCGAATTTGGAAGTAATCAGGCCGAGCACGATTTGCAGGTCTTTTCTTTGCACATGACGCAACGGTTCAAATCCGCCGGCGCGGTCGCTGTCATATTCCAAAAAGAAGCCGTCAATATGGAGGCCGTTAAAGAGCGTTTCTGCGACAGGCTCATAGCCGCCGGAAGCAATCCATGTCGAGCGGAAATTGCCGCGGCAAATGTGCATCGTAATGGTCAAATCTTCCGGCCGGCCATCGACCGCTTCATTAATCGTCCGGGCGTAAAGCTCCTTTAGGTGATCCGGATTTAGTCCGCGGGCTTTGAGCTGCTCTTTTTGTTCTTCAGAGCAAAGGTATGCCCATGCCGTATCATCGAGCTGCAAATAGCGGCAGCCGGCATCGTAAAAAGCTGCAATTGCCTTTTTATAAGCCTGCCCGAGATCATGGAAAAACAGCGCTTCATCTTTGTAGCGCCCATAGGCAATCGTGCCACGGAAATGCAGCATACTCGGGCTCGGAATTGTCATTTTTGCCATGTGTGTACCGGCAACGCTATGTAAAAATTTAAAATCATCAATCATCGGGTGGCCGTTAAAATCCAAGTCCCCGACAATCCGAATGGAATGCGATTTCGTTTGCCTTCCCTTAAACTGGATGCCGCTTTCGGTTTCGTAGCCTTCCACGCCGTCAAGATTTTCGAGAAAATCAAAATGCCAGTAAGCGCGGCGGAATTCCCCGTCTGTCACAGATTGAAGACCGATTTCTTTCTGTTTTTCCACAATCCTTTTAATTTCTTTATTTTCCAATTCGCGCAGCGCTTCAGCTGGAATCTCGCCTGCTTCCTTTTGGCGGCGGGCCTGCTTAAGTTTATCCGGCCTTAACAGACTGCCGACATGGTCAGCGCGAAAAGGCGGTTGTTTCTGAGTAGTCATTGTATTCTCCCCTTTCTATAAATATTTAGAATTATAGCAAAAGAGAGGGGGGAAGTAAACCTAATTTTGTTAAAATTCCTGCCAAAATGATTATAGCGTTTTTGGTTCACTGGATATTTTTTCATCGACCCTTCGGATAAGGGCAGCATTTTCACCGCCAAACTGATAAACGACTATGACCATCCTCTCTTCCAAGTAATTCATTTCGTTTTTTTGTCTGCAATGGCTTCAATGGCAACTTGCGGGATGATGAAAGGGAACAGTTTTAAAAAAATGCCGGCCGGTTTGCTGTTTAACGTCCATTAGTTGTAATACAGCAGGAAAAGCAGTACACAAGACCTGTTCGTATTATTGTAGTTGATTGTCTTTCAATAATCCCTGAATAAGCCGGTGCTAAAACCTTAAAAATTAAATATTTTAAATATTATTGACCCTAAACAAAAAACAAAGCTATACTTGTTTTAAGCGTATCGCTAGAAAATCATTTTATAATAGGGTGGTTATATTGCATATTAATAAATTTGTAATCCCTGAAATTATTTTTGGGAAAAATGCGCTTGACCAGGCTGGGGAGGCATGCTTGAGGCTTGGGGCCAAGAAAGTGTTAATTGTCAGCGATAAAGGGGTTGCCAATGCCGGCTGGCTTGATCATGTGATAGAAATATGCAGGAATTCCGGCCTCCCTTTTGCAACTTTTACAGATATTACTCCCAACCCTAAAGATACCGAAGTAATAAAAGGATGTTCGGTGTTTGTGGAAAATGAATGTGATGCCATTATCGGAGTTGGGGGCGGCAGCGCTTTGGATGTTGTGAAAGCGATTGCAATCCTTGCTGCAAATGGTGGAAAAATCAGTGATTATGAAGGGATCGATAAGATTGAAAAGCCGCTGCCGCCCATGGTAATGATCATGACAACAGCCGGTTCCGGATCGGAGGTTTCCCAATTTTCCATTATCGTTGATACTGAACGAAAAAGAAAAATGACGATCGTTTCCAAAACATTAGTTCCTGATATTGCAATTATCGATCCTTACACTTTAGTTACAAAAGACAGTGCTTTGACTGCGACAACGGGCATGGATGTGTTGACCCATGCGATTGAAGCTTATGTCAGTATAGCTGCCACACCATTAACAGATGTCCAAGCTAAAAATGCCCTTGCCCTTGTATCAAATTATCTGCGCCCATCTGTTGCTTCCAAAACGAA
The DNA here is from genome assembly GCF_008974225.1 of Weizmannia acidilactici. Taxonomy (NCBI): domain Bacteria; kingdom Bacillati; phylum Bacillota; class Bacilli; order Caryophanales; family Bacillaceae; genus Heyndrickxia; species Weizmannia acidilactici. The sequence goes on from NZ_BKZR01000050.1 coordinate 15,417, forward strand.
TATGGAAGCGAAAGAAGCAATGGCGATGGCCAGTCTGCAGGCCGGGCTAGCTTTCTCTAATGCAATATTAGGTGCAGCACATGCAATCTCACATGCAATCGGTGGAAGGTTCCTTCTACCACATGGAGAAATAAATGCTATCCTTTTACCTCATATCATGGATTTCAATTTTATCGCAGTACCGAAGCGTTTTACAGAAATTGCAGAAATGATGGGGATCGACACTAGAGGGTTGACGCAGCGGGATGCCGGAAATGCAGCAATCCATTTTGTAAAACAATTATCAATTGATATCGGTATTCCAGAACGTTTAAATGAAGTGCAATTTTCAGAAGAGGATATTGACTTGATCAGTCGGACAGCGCTGGAAGATGCATGCATGATAACCAATCCGCGCGACATGGACCTTGAGCAGGTAAAAACCATTCTAAGAAACGTCTTATGAGGCGGTGAATATTGTGCTCAATGATAAATATGAAATGATCGCCCTATTAACAGGGGTGAAATCTTCTAAAAAAAATTATTACACAGAATTAAAAAATACCATTGAACAAGTAAAAAAGAAAAATTTACAATTAGAGATTATGAATGAGATCATGAAAAGCATAAAAGTAGATATGCCGCTTGGCACTATTTTAGAAAATATGATTGAAAAACTGAAAAAGCTTATTCATTTTGATCACCTGAGTATTTCATTACTCCAAAATCATCATCTTGTATTAACAAATGTATTTCCATTAAATCCACGTTTTATGAAAATAGGCTCTATTATCCGCAATGAAAATTCTCTTTATTGGTCAGCATTGATAAAAAGAAAAGTTATGGTCCAAAGATTGGATGATCCAAGTGTTCAGTTTTATGAAAGCAAATATTTGGCTCTCCTTCACTTGAAAAATATTTTAGTATTGCCAATTTACAGTAAGAATAAAAAAATCGGCGTTTTAAGTATTGGATGTAATAGTCATTCAAGATGGACTACAGCTGAAATTGAATTTCTGGAACAACTTACTGATTGTCTGGCAGTTAGCATTGAAAATGTCCAATTGTATAGTGAAGTCCTACAAGCGAAACAAGAATGGGAAGATACCTTTAAAGCTGTTAATGATATGATTATTGTTTTTGATGGAGATATCCAGATCGTTCAGTTCAATGATGCAGCCAAAAGACTGATTGAGCTTTCTGGAAACACCAACAATCCCAAATTAGAAAAAACTTTCCTTGATCTCATTAAAGAAACATTTCAAAGCCAAAAAACAGGCTATATGGAATTACATTACCCCAATCAAACCATCTATGAGGTTTACACATATCCAATCCAAAACAATAAACAATATGTTTATGGAGTGATTGCCTATATTAAGGATGTTACAGAAAAGCGGAAAATGGAAGTACAATTGCTTCACTCAGGCAAATTAGCTGCGATTGGAGAAATGGCCGCCGGGATTGCGCATGAATTAAACAGCCCGCTCACTGCTATCTTAGGAAATTCACAATTATTGTTACGAAGTTTTTCAAAGGACGATCCGGCATTCTCCCTTCTTCATGATATAAAGAATTGCGGGGACCGCTGTAAACAGATCATTAAAAGCTTGCTTACATTTTCGCGTCAAGATGAATATATCTTTGACACCTTTTCCCTTAACGAAGCCATTGTGCAAGTCCTTAATCTATTAAAATTTCAATTTAAAAATAATCAAATTTCACTCAATCTCATGTTACAAAACGATTTGCCTTTAATTGAAGGCAGCCAGACGCAAATTGAACAAATTATTATTAATCTGCTTTTAAATGCAAAAGATGCAGTAGAACTTTCTTCTAGTACGGAAAAAGAAATTACAATCAAAACGTTCAAGCATTGTAATGAGATTCATTTATCTGTTACTGATAATGGGATTGGCATTGAAGAAAACAGACGTTCTGAAATCTTCCATCCCTTTTATTCAACAAAGAAAAATGGAACAGGACTGGGGCTGTCAGTTAGTCTGGGGATTGCAAAAACCCACGGGGGCACCATTGAAGTCATCAGTAAGCCGAATGCCGGTAGTACATTCATATTAAAATTGCGGCTGCAGCCATCCAAAGAATTGGGGGTGAAATCATGACCAATTTATTAATTGTTGATGACGAAAAAGAAATCGGTCATTTCTTGTCGCATCTCTTTACAGCAAAAGGTTACAATGTAAAAGTCGTCAATAGCGGCAAGGAATTTTTCTCTATTAATTTGTCATTGCAAAAATTTCACGCCGCTATGATTGATTTAAAATTGCCTGATACTGATGGACTTACACTTTTGCAACAAATAAAGAAGAAGCAGCCAAGATGCAAAACCATTATTATGACAGGGTACAGTACGATAAAAACTGCCGTAGAAGCAATTAAATTTGGTGCCTGCGATTATATTGAGAAACCATTTGATGATATTGATTTATTAGAAAAACAAATTGATGACTTGTTGGAAGATAAAGATACCAACGCAGATGAACATATAAAGCATTTAGCCAATGAAGTAGGCCTCATTACTGGAAAAAATGAAACAATGGGTAAGCTGCTTCATACCGCTTATAAAGTCGCACAAAAAAATATTACCGTTTTGATTGAAGGTGAAACAGGAACCGGTAAAGAAGTTTTGTCGCGGTTCATTCACCATGCAAGTCCAAGAAGCCATGAATCGTTTATTGGGGTGAATTGCGGGGCAATTTCTGAGCCGCTTTTGGAAAGTGAGCTATTTGGCCATGAAAGGGGGGCGTTTACCGGGGCGACGCAGCAACGAAAAGGATTATTTGAAATTGCCAGTAAAGGGACCCTGTTCCTTGATGAAATTGGTGAAGCTTCCCGGTCCATTCAAGTAAAGTTATTACGCGTTCTTGAAGCAAGAGAGTTCATGCCTGTCGGGAGTGAAAAAATTTTACGCACCAATACACGGCTTATTGCTGCAACCAATAAACACCTTTTTGAAGCTGTACAAAAGAAGAAGTTCAGGGAAGATTTATATTACCGTTTAAATGTTGTACATTTAAAAGTGCCACCACTCCGGGAAAGAAAGGAAGACATTCCTTTATTAATTGATCATATTTTACACCGTTTTCCAGGCATTGATATATCTTTTTCTGAAGATGCTTTAAGAGCTATACTCAGCTATAATTGGCCGGGAAATGTTCGCGAATTATCCAATTTCATTACTAGCATTGTAGCTTTGTCAGATCCTACACAAAATGTTATAACTGCAGATGATTTAATGTTTTCAAACTTAACATCCGTTCCAACCCCTGTTAAGCCACAACCTCATACCATAACAGCCAATGGGGAACATCATCTTGAACATTACTTGCAAAATTGGACAAATCACATTCTTTCAGTTTTTAACGGAAAGGAAGAAATCCATTTGGAAAAATTGCTGGAAGAAATAAAGCAATTAGAGTCAAAAGTTGGGAAAGCTTTTATTATGAAAACATTAAAAGAAGCCGGCGGAAACAGGAATGAAGCAGCAAGACGATTGAAAATTACAATAAGAAAGCTCCGATATCTCTTAAATGAAAAAAGATAAAATATTTAAGAAAATCCGGGCATTATTTTTGATCTTTTGCCCGGATACGCATTTACATTATTGTAATGATGAGCTGATCATTCCTGTGGTAACTATGATCTTGGACCCATATTCTGATTTTAGGAAATGTTAAGTACAACTCGCCCGTTAATTTTTCCATCTTCCATGCGCTTAAATACTTCATTTATATTGTCCAACGGTTGTACTTCAATTTTTGTGCGCACTTTTCCCTGGGCCGCAAATTCAAGTGCTTCTTGTAAATCTTTTCTAGTTCCTACAATAGAACCTTTTACCGATACACCGTTCAGTACGGTATCAAAAATTGGGATCGGCAGTTCATCATTTGGAAGTCCGACAACGACTAAAGTACCGCCCCTTTTTACAGAACTATAAGCTTGTTCGAACGCTTTTTTTGTTACAGCGACACTTACCGCAGCCTGAACCCCGCCGACTTGATTTTTAATTTCCTGTACAGGATCGGCTTTCAAGCCATTAATGGCGATGTCCGCGCCCAAATTTTTTGCCATTTCCAGTTTATCGTCCTGAATGTCTACCGCTATAACATTGAATCCCATTGTTTTAGCATACTGAAGTGCAACATGGCCAAGCCCGCCAATTCCATATATGGCAACCCAATCTCCCGGTCTTGCATTCGAAACTTTTAATGCTTTATAAGTCGTTACGCCGGCACAAAAAATTGGTGCTACTTCTTCAAAGTCAAGATTGTCAGGAATTTTTACGACATAGTTGGCAGGTGCTTTGCAGTATTCTGCATAACCTCCATCAACTGAATAACCTGCATTCAATTGATTAGGGCATAAAGTTTCACGTCCTGTTAAACAATATTCACACTCACCGCAAGCGGAATAAAGCCATGGGATCCCAACCCGGTCCCCGACTTTGATGGAAGTAACTCCTTCGCCTACTTCTTCAACAATCCCTACACCTTCATGACCGGGAATCAATGGCAGTTTCGGTTTTACCGGCCAGTCCCCATGGGCGGCGTGCAAGTCAGTGTGGCATACACCGCAAGCCTTAATTTTGACTAGAATTTCACCATGCCCCAGTTCAGGCACCGGTACTTCCTTGATTTCCAATTCTTGTTTGAACTCATTCACCACAGCAGCTTTCATCAATTTTTTTGATGTCATAAAATTCCCTCCCCTTAAAAATAAAATTCACTTTGATTACCTGCAAGAACCATGCCGTTATTAAAGCGTTTTCATAAATTTAGAGATGTTTAAGGTCCAAACCTGTAATCTTGCAAAGTGTTACATGATGTAATGGGACTATGAATACAAGGATAAAACATATCCGGTCAAAAAATCGGCCCATTTGCCATAAAACCGGCGGCAAATGGAGAATTTAGGATGCTTTAACATGTGCGCATCGGATAACAGCGGGAAAGGGGCTGTACCAAAATCCTTTAAAAATCCAGGAAAATACGATGACTATAATGTTTGAGATTCCTGTGGGAAGAGCAAGCAAAGACCCTGCAGTGGGGTACGAGCGAGAGGAGGGAGGCGTGTGGAAAGCGAGTCATTTCGTGATCATCAAAAATGGGTGCTCTTTTGCCTGGTTTATCGGCTTTTGAGACTTCCCTTTTCCAAAAATGCTCGGGTGGAAATCTCCCGAACATTTTTTCATACGATCAGCAAAACACTTGCCAAAATCGGCACAGCAATCATTGAAGACTTTAACAGCGGAACCGGTGCGCGGTTAGTGAATTTGGCGCCGATATAAGTGCCGGTCATTGTCCCGGCAACGACCTCCAATAAAAGCCGGATGTCCAGGTAACCTTGTTGGAAGCTTGCGAGCCCGCCGCCGAGCGCAATCGGAATGATCACCATCATCGTCGTTCCGGCAGCCTGGAGTACGGACAGGCTGAGCAATACCATTAATCCGAGCTGGATGAACGGGGTCGACCCAATTCCGAACATGCCGGACAATAATCCGGTGACGATGCCAAGCAAAAGCGCCCGGAAGGTGAAATTCATGCCGGATGGAATGCTTTTTGTCTGGATCGATTCCCTCGAAAGCAGAAACATTCTGAGCCATAACAGGAATGCCGAAAACAAAAGCATGCCGGAAGTAAACCATTTTAACTCTCCGCCGGGGATATGAGCGGAAAAATGCGATCCGAACCATGCCCCGATTGCACCGGTGATCCCAACCGCTGTTCCGGCTTTTACAGAAACATTGCCTTCCCGGTAATGGCTGACCGCTCCTGAAAAAGAAGAAAAGATCATGGCTGTGAGGGCGGTTGCCAGTGCCGTGTGGATCGAGATGCCGAACAAAAGCGTCAGCAGGGAAATAATGAATCCGGATCCCCCTGCCCCGATAAACCCTAAAGTCACGCCGACAAACAGCATCGTCACAAGGATTGAAACATGCATGCACAAGCCCCTTTCACAGTGTACTGCTTCCATTTTATCCGGAAAATGGCGCTGCGTCCATGCACATATTCACGGATAAGACCGGGCGTTTGAATTGTAAGCCGTGTTTTCTGTTGAATACAATATTGATAAATGCCCCTTTAAAGCATTTTTTAAGGGAACGTGTTACGATTGTTTTATGCATCACATGAAAGGTGAAAATTAATGAACGAACAATTTAGAAAGATGGTAGAAGAAGAGCTGTTGAAACATATTATGCTGGAAAGCAAAAATCCGCATGATCCGATTATCGCGAAGTATGTTCCCGATGGATGGAGCTGCATAGGGACCGGAAATTACGCGGCAGTTTTTTCCCACCCTTCCCAGCCTGATTGGGTGGTCAAAGTCATGCGGAAAAATGCCGGGCTGCTGGAAAAAGAAGCGGAAGTATACAACCGGTTGGGGGATCATCCGGCGTACTCGAAATGTATTTATCAAGGCAAAAATTATTTGGTTTTAAAAAAATTGAAGGGGATCACTTTATATGATGCCATTGCGAAGGGGATCCGGATTCCTGAAAGTGTGATCAAAGATATCAATGAAGCGCTTGAATATGCGAAACAGAAGGGCCTAAACCCGTATGATGTGCATGCAAAAAATGTGATGATGAAAGACGGAAAGGGCTACGTTGTGGATGTCTCCGATTTTTATAAAAAAGGGAAAGATGATAAATGGGATGATTTTGTGAAAGCTTACTATAAAATTTATTTAAAAACATTATATAAATTCCAGCTGAAAATTCCGTATAAAGTACTGGATTTAATCCGCCATTCCTATCGTTTATATAAAAACATCAAACGCAGCGTTCCTATTGAGGAAAAATTTAAAATATACCACGGTTCTTCTTAAAAAGCCGGGCATCAGGATTTCAGACCACCCGGCAGAACAACGATGATTCCCCGGCCAGCTGCCCGCCTTCTCAAAAAAACGGCGCCATCATAAGACGGCACCGGGTCTTTCATTATTTTAATGCGCAACTGGAACAGCCAGCAATGCGTTCAGCATCCAAACGGTTTTTTCGATTTTTTCAACAAGGCCTGTAGCCATGTCGGCTGTGGCATGGTCTTTTTCGTCTTCGGCAAATTCAATCAGTTTATTTAATTCACCGGCGATTTGTTTGTAATCGCTAATGAGGGATTTTACCATGTCTTCAGCGGTTAAGTCTGCTTTTGCTTCTTCAATTGTTGCGATTTCGAGATATTCTTTGAAAGAAGCGGCCGGTTTTCCGCCAATGGCAAGAATGCGTTCGGCAAAATCATCTACGACGGCAGCGGCTTCGTTGTACAGTTCTTCGAATTTTTCGTGCAGAGTAAAAAACAGCGGGCCTTTCACATACCAGTGGAAATTGTGCAGTTTCGTGTAAAGTACGCTCCAGTTAGCAACTTGTACGTTTAATGCGGATTCAATATACATATGTATACCTCCTCACGAAATTTTTGAATAACCTTGTCATATTTTATTATA
>NZ_BKZR01000051.1:0-21258 GCF_008974225.1 Weizmannia acidilactici
ATATTAATTAAAATATCTTTTTCGCCCAGTGCTTTTATTTCATGGGTTGTACCTACATCCATCAGCAATAAATCACCTTTATTTAGTGTTTCTTCATTCCCGTTAATAATTTGGATACACGAACCGGAAAACATGTAATTCATTTCAAAAAAGCCATGGGAGTGGGAAGGGTAATCTGCAAAGCGGTTATGCTTGCTAATATAAATATCTTTGTTAGCAAAAAAATACTGATCCAAAAATTTTACCTTCTCACCTTTTTGAATGGTTGAATATGACGGAATATCCTGAATATGGGTTGCGTTCAATTTTTGAAGTTTTTCGATTGGGGTCAATTCAAATAAATACTCCGATATTTTATTTAACTCTGTTTCTGGCATAAGCTCGTCTCCTGTATATTTGTTACAATCATCTGGTTCAATGACATTGTACCATATTTGCGTAAAGTGTTTAATAATAAATGTAATCGCTTACCAATAGCTTTAAATAATGATAAAGGAGGTAATCGTCTTGGAAAGTGCAAACAAAAATACGGTAGACATCAGTGAACCATCTTCCAGGAATTGGAAAGCAACAATAGCTGTTTCTTTAACAAATTATCTTGACTCGGGCAGTATTGTTGCTGGCGCAAGCGGATTAACGTTGTGGGCGAAAGATCTGAACTTAAGCAGTTTAGCTGTCGGTATACTGGGGGCTGTCAGCGCCAATGCATTTGGTTCTGCAATCGGGGCGCTATTCGGCGGGCGTTTGGCAGATAAATATGGGCGCAAGTTTATATACACGTATAATTTGCTCGTCTATATGCTAGGTGTTTTAATAATAATGTTTTCCATTAATTTTCCGATGCTTTTGGCCGGCTTTTTAATTACCGGTATTGCGGTAGGTGTCGGGGTACCGGCATCTTGGACGTATATTTCTGAGATATCAGATTCTACGAACCGCGCAAAACATATTGGTGTTTCGCAGTTTGCCTGGTCGTGCGGGCCTGCCATTATTTTCACTTTAGGTGTACTCTTATCCCCGCTTAGTTTAATGGGTAATAGGATTATCTTTGGATCACTCTTTGTAGTTGCCTTTATCGCTTGGAATCTCCAACGTAAATTAAATGAATCGGCTCTTTGGGAACAACAGCGCAAGATGGAGCAAGAAGCCACTGCAAAAGGAGCTAAAAAACGTCATCCATACAGAGAATTGTTTTCGAATGCCATCAATGTCAAAGCAGTTCTGTTTTTAGTTGGTGTATATATGTTTTGGAATTTGGTAGCAGGCGCAATGGGATTCTTTATGCCTTACGTTTATTCGACAGTCAAGGGACTAACCAATACGCAGGCAAACTTGCTTCAAGCTGTATTGTGGGTATTAACCGCTTTAGCCACATATTTCCTTTTCGTTCCGCTTGGTGATAGAGTTAATTAAAGAGCCTTATATTTTGCGGGTGCGGCATTAGCGGCATTGTCCTGGATCATTTTAACATTTGCAGGTATGAACTGGGTAGCACTTTGGGCCTTTGTAGCCACTTGGGGAATTTCCGCCGGAATTGGTGCACAAGCTTTCTACGCGCTTTGGGCAACAGAATTGTTTCCGACAAAATACCGCGGCGGGGCGCAAGGTGTCATGTTCTTTATCGTACGTGGAAGCGCTGGCATTTGGTCGATTATTTTCCCAACGATTTTGAACTCTTTAGGATTTAAAGTTGCCGGTACGGTAATGATCATCCTTTTAATAGTTTCACTGTTGATTGGTGTGATTTGGACACCAAATACAAGAGGAAAAACTTTACAACAAATTACTGAAGAACGCTACGGAAAATCCTTTGATTTGTAATAGATGTAAATTTGATACAAAATTGGAGGCTGAATTGAATGGTTAGATTAGGTTCAATTATGTATCTCAAAAAAGAATATTATGACGAATATAAAAAACGCCATGACCAGCTTTGGCCGGAAATGAAAGAAGCGTTAAAGGCGCATGGTGCTTCCAATTATTCTATCTTTCTCAATGAAGATAACGGTGAACTATTTGCATATGTGGAAGTAGAAGATCCGGAACTTTACGGCAAAATGGGAGAAACGGAAGCCTGCAAAAAATGGTGGGCATATATGGATCCATTAATGGAGACAAATCCGGACAACAGCCCGGTCACCAAGGAGTTAAAGGAAGTCTTTCATTTAGATTAAGAGAATTTGTTTAATTTTAATATAAAGTGAGGATGATCATAATGTTAAAAGAAAGCTTTGTAACAAAACATTACAAATTGGCAAAAGAACGGTATGCAGCTGTCGGTGTTGATACCGACAAAGTATTGCAGGATCTTCAAAACATAAAAATATCCCTTCATTGCTGGCAAGGAGATGATGTAGCCGGATTTATGCATCCTGGTCAAGCGTTAACTGGAGGAATTTCTGTAAGCGGTAACTATCCGGGCAAGGCCACGAATCCAACAGAGTTAAGGGCAGACTTGGATGAAGCACTCAGCCTGATACCTGGTAAGCATAAGGTAAACCTACATGCGATTTATACAGATACAGATGAAAAAGTAGATCTCGATACTATTGAACCACGCCATTTTTCATCCTGGGTCCAATGGGCAAAAGAGCACGGGCTTGGGCTCGATTTTAACCCTACTCTCTTTTCGCATCCAATGTCCGAAAGTGGTTTTACATTAAGCAGCCCGGATAAAACGGTCCGTGATTTTTGGATTGAACATTGCAAGCGCAGTCGTAAAATTTCGGAGTACTTTGGAAAAGAGCTTGGACAGCAATGTGTTAACAATATCTGGATTCCTGATGGGATGAAGGACAATCCGATTGATAAGATGGCGCCAAGAGAACGCTTAAAAGAAGCTTTGGATGAAATATTAAGTGAAAAAATTGACCAGAAATATACGATAGAAGCTGTAGAAGGGAAGTTGTTCGGAACAGGAGTTGAATCGTATACGGTTGGTTCCCATGAATTTTATATGCTTTATGCATTGACGCATGATTTGCTCTGGACAATAGATGCAGGCCATTTCCATCCAACAGAAGATGTGTCTGATAAATTTAGCGCCTATCTGCTGTTTGGAAAAGGATTGATGCTTCACGTCAGCAGGCCGGTTAGATGGGATAGCGACCATGTTGTGATCATGAACGATGAACTAATACGGATTACTCGTACGCTTGTTCGGGAAAATTTGCTGGATAAAGTAAACATTGGCCTGGATTTCTTTGACGCAACGATAAACAGGATTGCCGCATGGGTAATCGGAGCAAGAAATACGCTAAAAGCAATTATGATAGGAATGCTGGCACCGATTGATGAATTGAAAAAAGCGGAGCTTGAATTTGACTTTACAAAACGTTTAGCGTTAACAGAAGAACTAAAATCATTCCCATTTGGGGCAGTTTGGGACTATTTCTGCTTGAAAAACAATGTTCCTGTCGGAGAAGATTGGCTCGAAGAAGTCCGTAAATATGAAAATCGGATTCTGCCAGAAAGACAAGTTGATCAAACAGCACATTAAATCTTCCTTTGAAAAGGGAATTCAGGTCGGATAGCTTTCATTGTTACGGAAGCAAATTCAGAATTAAGCGTTTAGAGTGTAGTTTTTCCCTTGTGAAAAACTACACTTTTTCTATAGGGTATGATCACAGTACGGAATCGATAAAATAAAAGATAAAGTTTTTATGATCAACAAATCCCGGCTGCCGGTTCGGGCAAGCCGGGGTTTGTTGATCATGATGCTTCTTTATCCTGTGGCACAACATACTCTTTAGTAAATGCCGGGGCATTGTATGTGCTTTTGTTTGTGCCGATGTCGGTGAGATCGAGGCTGTGGACAAGCAAATAATCAATAGAGCGTTTCCATCTTCCAAAAGAATCTTCATCTTTCCACCCTGTAACCGCAATATAAGTGTCCCCTTTCACAGGGCGGAGAAGCCGGAATGCCGCGAAACCGGGCTTGTGTTCGATAACCGGGGTGTTTTTTTTGAAGTTGAATTCGTATACTGGTTTCCCTTCATCAGGAATAGGGAGATGGGTAAAAATAAAGAATATTCCGTCTCCTAAATCTCCGGCAGTGGCAGCCAGTTTATAATGTCTCGGTGTGGTGAAAACTGTTTTTCCTTCCGTTTCGTGCACTAACAGGGCATGTTCAGGGTTTTGCATGAGTACCATTTTCTCATTTGGGTATTTTTCTTTTATCTTTAATAAATAATCATAGGTGCCCGTTGTGATATAAATATTCATATCGATCACCCCTCTCTACTCTTAGTTTATACTATTCACTGCGGCCATTCAATGAAACATATGATAAAGTTCTGAATCTGCAAAATCGGACAGAATTCGGCAATTTTATGAAAGTTGGAAAGGCTTCCTACACATTTTTTGCCAAAAAGATTATAGTAAAAAATGGTTCCATGCATTTTTAGTTAAAATAGTTTTTATTTGAAAAGAATTATTTTAAAATGAATAGTGACTGTGTGGCATGAGGAGGATATGCATTTGAATAAAAAGATCAAAAACGATTCGCTATTAAAAGCAGCAAGAGGTGAAAAAACCGGCCACGTTCCGGTCTGGTATATGCGGCAGGCGGGAAGGTCGCAGCCGGAGTACCGAAAATTAAAAGAAAAATATTCTCTCTTTGATATCACGCACCAGCCGGAAATATGCGCATATGTGACGAGGCTCCCGGTGGAAAACTACGATGTGGATGCCGCAATTCTTTATAAAGATATCATGACCCCGCTCCCTGCCCTTGGTGTTGATGTAGAAATTCTGGCAGGAAAAGGGCCTGTCATACATAACCCGATTTCTTCTTTAAAGGATGTTGAAAAATTGGGGGAGCTCCAACCGGAAGAAGATATTCCATATGTTTTAAAGACGATTAAGCTTTTAACGGAGGAACAATTGACAGTTCCGCTGATCGGGTTTTCCGGCGCGCCATTTACTTTGTCAAGCTATATGATTGAAGGCGGCCCGTCGAAAGACTACAGAAAGACAAAAGCATTTATGTATACCGAGCCGAAAGCATGGTTTGCACTGATGGAAAAACTTGCCGACATGATCATAGTTTACGTAAAAGCGCAAATTAAAGCGGGGGCAAGCGCGATCCAGATTTTTGATTCATGGGTCGGTACCTTAAACGCGGAAGATTACCGCTTCTATATAAAACCAGTGATGGAGCGGATTTTTTCCGAACTGCGTGAAGAAAACGCTCCTTTGATTATGTTCGGCGTCGGGGCGAGCCATTTGGCGCTTGAATGGAACAGTCTGCCGCTTGATGTCGTTGGGCTTGACTGGCGGATGTCGATCGGACAGGCGCGCGCGCTCGGCGTGACGAAAGCCATCCAGGGAAATTTGGATCCAGCAGTGCTCTTGGCCCCGTGGGAAGTCATTGAACAGAAAGCGGCGGCCATTCTGGATGAAGGGATGAAGCATCCCGGCTATATTTTTAATCTCGGGCACGGTGTTTTTCCGGATGTCCGTCCGGAAACATTAAAAAGATTAACCGCATTTATTCATGAGTACAGCGAAAGAAAGAAACTGGAGGAATAATCATGACAAAGAAAAAAATCGGATTGCTCGTTATGGCGTACGGTACGCCATATAAAGAAGACGATATCGAACGGTACTATACCCATATCCGGCATGGCAGAAGGCCGACGGATGAGATGCTCGAAGACTTAAAGTACAGATATAAAGCGATCGGGGGGCTGTCTCCGCTTGCAAAAACGACAGAAAAGCAGGCTTATGCGCTTGAGGCGAGGCTGAACGGATTGCAGGACCAATTAGAATTTAAAGTGTATATCGGGTTAAAACATATCGAACCTTTTATTGAGGATACAGTTGCCAAAATGCACGAAGACGGTATTGAAGAATCCGTTTCCATCGTGCTTGCGCCGCATTATTCCGTATTCAGCGTCAAGTCGTATAATACAAGAGCGAAAGAAACGGCCGAAAAATTAGGCGGACCGGCTATCCATTCGATTGAAAGCTGGTATGATGAGCCGAAATTTATTCAATTTTGGGCAGACCAATTAAAGAAAACTTATGCTACAATGAGTGAAGAAGAGCGGGAAGCGTCATGCTTAATTGTATCGGCGCACAGTCTTCCTGAAAAAATTTTACAGTACGGCGACCCGTATCCGTACCAGATCCAAAAAACAGCGGAACTGATTGCGGAGGCGGCCGGCATCCAACATTATGCCATCGGCTGGCAGAGCGCCGGCAATACGCCGGATCCATGGCTCGGTCCGGATGTGCAGGATCTAACAAGGGATCTTTTCGAAAAGCATCATTATAAAGCTTTCGTTTATGCCCCGGTCGGATTTGTTGCCGAACATCTGGAAGTTTTATACGATAATGATTATGAGTGCAAAACCGTTTGCAAGGCGGTCGGTACAGCCTATTATCGTCCGGAAATGCCGAACGACAACCCGGCATTTATCGATGCATTGGCTGATGTTGTGCTGAAACAGGCTGAGAAATGGATGCATCCAGCCCGGAAATTTTAGTGCGATCCGCCCGTCATCATGACGGCTGCCTGGCGGCGGTTTACCATACATGATTCGACATTATTGCCAAAGAAGGTGCTGATGATGGCCGAGAACAGAAAAAAAATAGCCGTTCTTGGCGGAGGAATTACCGGCTTAACGGCTGCATATTATTTGCAGTATTTGATACAACACCAAAATCTGCCACTTGACGTGATTTTGCTGGAAAAGGGGCGCCGGCTTGGCGGAAAAATCCAGACAATCCGCAGGGACGGGTATATCGTCGAACGGGGTCCTGATTCTTTTTTAGCGAGAAAAAAAAGCGCCCTCCGGCTTGTGCAGGATCTCGGGCTGGAGTCTGAACTGGTTTCCAATGCGACAGGTAAATCTTATATTATTTTAAACCAGCAATTGCATCCGGTTCCAAAAGGCTCGGTAATGGGCATCCCGACGAAGCTCACGCCTTTTTTTGCGTCGGGGCTGTTTTCGGTTACCGGCAAAATCAGGGCGCTTGCCGATTTTGTCCTGCCGCGCAGAAAAATGGATAATGACCAGTCGATCGGCGATTTTGTACGTTACCGGCTCGGGGAAGAAGTGCTTGAAAATCTCGTTGAGCCGCTATTGTTCGGGGTTTACGCAGGAGATGTCGATGAACTGAGCGTACTCTCGACGCAGCCGCAGTTTTTCGAAGCTGTACGGAAACATCGCAGCCTTATCCTTGGCATGAAAAAAGAAACTTCTGGGTTTGCGGCTGATTCGAGGCCGACTCAAAAGAAAGGAGCTTTTTTTACCTTCAAGAACGGCCTTGAGACATTGGTGGAAGCCCTCGAGGAAAAAATCGGCGCTGATACCGTGATGAAAGGCGTCACGGTGGATACGGTCGAAAAGAATATAAATGAAGGCGGTTATACGATTGAGCTGACAAACGGCAGCCGTATTTCGGCGGATTATATTATATCGGGGTTGCCGCATTTTGCCTTGCCCCATATTTTTTCAAAGTATCCTTTTTTTGGACCGCTGCAAACGGTGCCGTCCACTTCGGTTGCCACGGTGTCCATGTCGTTTCCGGAAGCTGCGGTGAAAAAAGACATTGACGGGACAGGATTTGTTGTGGCGAGAAACAGCGACTATACCATTACCGCCTGCACCTGGACGCATAAAAAATGGCCGCACGCCGCACCACATGGGAAAGCTCTGCTGCGCTGCTATATCGGGCGCACGGCGGAAGCTGCGGTTGTGGATCTGGCGGATGACCGGATTCAAAAAATCGTCTTGGAAGACTTGGGCAAAATTATGGAAATTGCGGCAGAACCCGAGTTTACCATCGTTTCCCGCTGGAAATACGCCATGCCGCAATATACTGTTGGCCATAAAGACAGGATAGAAAAGATTTTAAAACAGGCAAAAAAAGAACTCCCGGGCATTTCGTTTGCTGGAAGTTCCTTTCATGGAATCGGCCTGCCTGACTGCATATCGCAAGGCAGGTCTGCAGTGGTAGAGATGCTTCGGTATTTCCAGTACCAAGAAGAATTTTAAAGTTCTTTATTATCGAATGCCCTTTTGTATATCGATCAGCAAGCTTTTAAAGTGGTGGGATGCTGTCTCGGCAAGAACCCGCCGCTTTTATTTTTTCGGCCGTGTATATTCCGTTTTATCGGGTTAAACATTCTTGATATAACAGCCGAAATATGGTAAAGTAACTTTTGTTATTAAAGTTGACCAAAAAACTATAATAGTCATATGGTTTTAAGGAGGTGGAAATGTTGGAAGTGGACCGCAGAATGCAAATTTTAAATGCCTCAACGAAAGCTTTTTCACAATACGGCTACAAAGCAACTACGATGGATCTCATTGCAAAAATGGCAAATGTAGGAAAAGGCACGATTTACAACTTTTTTCGGAACAAAGAGGAACTGTTTAATGAGATTATCTCGCGTTTAATTGATGAAATGCAGCAGGTCGCGGAAGAAGCGATGGATCAACAGGCTTCATTTTATGCCAATCTCCATTCCGCCCTGTTCAGCATCCTTGAGTTCCGGAGATCACACCAGCTGACGCTCAAGCTGTTTGAAGAACAAAAAGAAATGGGCACGCCGGCGGTCAATGAAATGATTGAAAAGATTGAGGAAAAAATTATCGCTTATATTAAGGAACTTCTAGAACGTGCAATAGGAGCCGGAAAAATCAAACCGTGCAACCCAGAACTAACCGCTTTCGTGATGTTCAAACTTTATGTCGCCATTATTTTCGATTGGGAAAAGCACCACGAATCTTTGACGAAAGAAGAAATTGCGGAAGTGTTTGAGCTGTATTTGTTAAAAGGGCTGCAAAACTGACACTCCAGGCAAACAAAAGTTCTAAAGGAGGTTTTCAGATGGACGGTTTATGGTTCGCGGAAATACGCAAGATTTTGCATTCGCCAAAAAGGTTAATTGAAACGGCTGCCATTATACTTGTGCCGATTTTGTACGCGGGCATGTTTATTTGGTCTTTTTGGGATCCTTATGGAAGCCTCGAAAAATTGCCAGTTGCCGTTGTCAATGAAGACAAAGGGGCAACAATGAACGGAGAACATTTGGCCCTTGGGGATAAGCTGGTTGATCATCTTAAGAAGAAAGACAGCCTTGATTTCCATTTTGTCAGCAAAGCAACGGCTGAAAAAGAAATGAAAAACAATAAATATTATATGATTATTGAGATTCCAGGGGATTTCTCAAAAAATGCAACAACCCTGCTTGATCAAAATCCGAAAAAATTGCAGTTAAATTATGTTCAAAACCAGGCCATGAATTATACTTCTTCTAAAATTGAAGAATCAGCGATGAATAAAATTAAGTCCAGCGTGGCGGAACAAGTCACCAAAACGTATGCCGAAGAAGTATTCAGCAAAATAAAAGATATGGCAAACGGATACAAAACTGCAAGCAAAGGGGCAAAAAATCTTTCAGAAGGAAGCGGGAAGCTGGAAGATGGCGCGGTCATTTTAAGAAAAGGGACGCAATCGCTGTTTAACGGCGCCATTGCCCTCAATAAAGGGATCGGCCGGGTGCACAGCGGCGCTTCCGATTTAAATCAGGGGGCTTTAAAATTATATGACGGCGCTCTTGACTTAAACGAAGGCGTAAGCCAGGCCAACAGTGGGGCGGTTGCCATGAAAAACAACCTGGCTAAACTCGCGGCCAGCTCGGTTACATTTTCGAACGGGCTTTCGGATGCAAAATCAGGCGCGGATCGGCTTGCGTCCGGATCAAAAAGCTTGGCATCGGGTTTAAATCAATTGTCTTCGGCAAGCGGACAATTATTGTCGGCTTCCAAGCAGCTGCAGTCAGGTGCGGACCAGGTTGCAAGCGGGAGTTCAGAACTCAAAGAAGGCATAAATGTAGCAAATCAAAATTTGCCAGCTATCATCAGCGTAACAGAAAAAGTACAGCAGGGATTTGCCCAGCTGCAAACGGCGCTGCCGGGGCAAATATCTTCTGCGGTAACAAGCCAAATGAACAGCAGTTTGGGCACGCTGGAAACACAACTCAGCGAGAATCTTGCTGAACAAATAGTCACTGAGCAACAACAGCAGGCACAGCAATTGCTGAGCCAACTGAAACAGGTTTTGCCGGAAAATGTATATCTTCAGGTAGCTTCCCAAGTGAAGAGCAATATTCCGGATAAGAAAACCGTGCAGGATGAAATCAGTAAAAATATTGCTTCTGTCATAAGTTCCGGACAGCAGCAGTCTGCCTCAAGCCTCGAGAGCCAGATCGCAGCGGCTATTGCACCAAAATTTAATCCATTAAACAACGGGCTTTCCAGCATTGCAAGCGGACAAAAGCAGCTGCAAACCGGCATCAGCCAGCTTTCAAAAGGGGTAGAAACGCTGAACTCCGGCGCAGAGAAGCTGGCAAGCGGGGAAAATGAATATGTGAAAAACGAAACAACATTTAACGAAAAGCTGCAAGAAGCAGCATCCGGTGCGGGCAGTATCCAATCCGGTGCAGCCGAGCTTGCATCGGGCCTCGGAAAGCTTGACAGCGGTTCCGGGCAGCTCGTCAACGGTACACAGCAATTGGCGGCCGGATCGGACGCGCTTGCTGACGGTACTGGGAAACTGGTGAGCGGATCAAATGCACTTGCCAATGGTACGAAATCGCTGGCGGACGGATCGAGTGTCCTGGTGAAAGGAACTTCCCAACTCCTGAATGGTTCCGGCAATTTGGCAAGCGGAAGCAAACAATTGAAAGACGGTGCGGCTAACCTGGCCTCCGGTACGGATCAATTAAATAATGGGGCCGACAAACTCAGCAGCAAATTGGGGGATGCAGCCGATCAGACAGGAAAACTCCACCCGACTGATGCAACTTACAATATGATGAGCAGTCCGGTCAATCTAAACCAGCATGCCTATACGAAAGTGCCAAACTACGGGACTGGCCTAGCGCCATATTTCCTTTCGCTCGGTTTGTTCGTCGGCGGATTATTATTGACCATTATTTACAATGTGAAAGATCCGGCTATCCTTCCAAAAAACGGTGTGACATGGTTCCTTGGAAAATTCGGCGTAATGGTATTGGTCGGCGTCCTGCAGTCGCTTTTGGCCGATTTCATTATTCTGGAACTGATAAAGGTACATGTGCAAAGTGTACCGCTGTTTATTGCCGCGACGATCGCGACAAGTTTGACCTTTATGGCGATCATCCATTTTCTGGTCGCTGCTTTTGCTAATCCGGGCCGGTACATTGCGGTCATTATCCTGATTTTACAATTAACGTCAAGTGCCGGAACCTTCCCGCTTGAGTTGATTCCAAAAGCGCTCCGGGCAGTCCATTATGCGGTGCCGATGACCTATTCGTTGCAAATGTTTAAAGCAGTCATTTCAAGCGGTGATTTCAGCTATATGTGGTATAATTTCTACATGCTTTCCATTTATTTTGCAAGCTTTGTATTCCTTTCGCTTCTTGTTTTTGTGGTGAGGTTCAAACGCTATAACGGCATGCTGGAAATGGAAGGATCAAACGACCCGATTTAATGAGAGATTGATAAAGTGATAGAAAAGCGGCGGGATGCCATTACGGCAATGCCTGCTGCTTTTTTTGTGTGAAAAAAAGTCCCGAAAGTGTGCAAAAAGACCTTTTTTCATGTAATGGTTGCGAGCAAGACGATTATGGATGTTATATTTGTTATTGAAGTTGTGAAAAAAATCACAAACTTAGTCATCCTTCCAAAATAATGTTCAATTTTTCACAAACTTGTCGTGAAAGGGCATACAATTTGTTTACCGGGGGCTTATAATAAAAATAAGAGGACAAATATTGGGAAAGGGTGAGAAGGATGGTTTATGAGCAATTGGCAAAGGAACTGGTGCAATTGGTCGGCGGTGAAGAGAATATCCAGGCTGTTGTCCACTGTGCGACAAGGCTGAGATTTAAGTTAAATGATCCCGCTAAGGCAAAAAAGGACGCAATTGAAGAACTGGACGATGTGATCGAGGTGGCATCGGGCGGCGGACGCTTCCAAATCGTGATTGGCGGCAATGTTGACGGGGTGTACAAAAAAATTTTAAAATTAATCCAAATCAGCCGTTCGGAAGGGAACTTATGGAATAGGATCATTGATACGGCCACTTCCATTTTTGTACCGTTTTTGGGCGTATTGGCAGGCGCAGGGATTTTAAAAGGGATTTTGCTGATTTGCGTTTCTTTACACTGGATTTCACAATCAAGCGGTACCTATGTGATTTGGTATGCGGCTTCAGACAGTTTGTTTTACTTTTTACCTATTTTGATAGCGATTACAAGCGCGCGAAAATTTGATGCCAATCCGTTCGTGGCGGTCTCGTTGGCCGGGGCAATGCTGTATCCTTCCATTACAGGGGCAGTTCAGGCAGGGAATGACTTCACTTTTCTTCATATCCCGGTCGTATTTGTGAATTACTCCACAAGTGTTGTTCCGATCCTGCTTTCGGTATGGAGCATGAGTGTATTAGAAAAATTTTTAAACCGTCATATCCCGGCATCAGTAAAAAATTTTATGGTGCCGCTGCTATTGTTGATGGTCATGGTTCCTTCCGTTCTGCTTTTATTTGGCACGATTGGCAATGGGATCGGCAAAGCTTTGACGGAAGGGTACCTCTATATCTATCACGGGAGCGCATTATTGGCAGGCGCAATGATCGGCGCATTTTGGCAGATGTTTGCCATTTTCGGCGTGCACTGGGAATTTGTGCCGGTTTCATTAAATAATATTGCTGTTTTTCACCGGGATACATTGACTGCGCTTATTGCACCGGCCGTATTGGCACAGGCGGGCGCAGCTTTGGGTGTGTTTTTGAAAACGGAAAAGGCCGAGGTGAAAGCAATTGCCGGACCAGCAGCGCTTTCAGGTTTTTTTGGCATTACAGAGCCTGCCGTCTTCGGGGTTACGCTGCGCTTTAAAAAACCGTTTGTTATTGGGGCAGCTGCAGGCGCAATCGGCGGGGCAATTACCGGTGTTGCAGGCAGCGCCGCAAATACGAGCATGCTACCGGGCCTTGCGACATTACCTGCGTTTTATGGAAAAGGGTTTTCGGGATTTTTGATCGGAACTTTGGCCGCTTTTATTCTGGCTATGATCTTAACTTATTTTTTTGGTTATAAAGACGCATCGGAAGAAAAGTTGGAAGAACCGGCCATTATTGAAGGAATCCAGCTGGGGAATCCGGAAGAAAAACCCGCTCCGTACGAGGAAAGGGAAGTCATCGCAAGCCCGTTAAAAGGGGAAACGATCCCGCTCGAACAAGTCAGTGACCCTGCATTTGCGTCGGGGATGCTCGGCAAAGGGCTTTGCATTAAACCTTCAGTCGGTAAGCTGTACGCCCCGATCAGCGGAACTGTTACAACGGTTTTCCCAAGCGGCCATGCGATCGGCATTACATCAAAAGGCGGCGCCGAAATCCTGATCCATATCGGAATTGATACCGTCCAACTCGAAGGCAAGTATTACCATGTCCATGTGAAAAAAGGCCAGACAGTTGAAAAAGGTGAACTTTTAATTGAATTTGAGATTAACAAAATCCGGGAAGCCGGATACGATTTAACTTCACCGATCGTCATTACCAACTCGGATATTTATTTGGATGTGCTGGAAACCGATAAAAAAAGCGTTGATGTCAATGACCGGTTGATTACGATTGTGGTGTGAAGAAACAGGAGTAAAGCCCCAAATGTCTGGATTTTGCTCCCTGTTTTAAGCTCTTTGTTTTCGTCAAATTTGCCATAAAGGAATTGATTTTCATGATATAGCAGAAAATAGAGCGATGCTAAAAAATAATATCCACCTGCTGCTCTTTGAAATAACGGAGCCACTCATTGCTTGGTTTCTCGTCTGTTACCACAAAATCAACAGCAGAAACATCAACAAAATTTACAAAAGCAATTTTGTCAAATTTGGTGTGGTCCGCCAGCAGGATGACTTTGCTTGCCTGCTGGAGCATTTGCTTTTTTACGTTGCTTTCTGCTTCATTTGAATCGGTAATGCCGTGGGTCATGGAAATCCCTTTGCAGCTGAATAGAGCAACATCAACATTATAATGACGTACTGCATTTTCGGCGAGGGACCCGACAAGGGAATTGGACCTCTTTCGTAAAGTTCCGCCTGTGGAGATTAAATTAATATTTGACTGGGAAAGTTCGCTTAAAGCAATGGCCGAATTCGTTAAGACAACCAGCCCTTCCTTTGAATGGTTCAGTTCTTTTAACCCTTCCAGCACGGTGGAACTGGCGTCAGCAACAACCGTATTCCCGTCTGAAATAAGCGGATGCAATTTGCCGGCGATGTTTTGTTTTGCTTCTATATTGGCGGTAAATCTTGTCTGGTATGGCAAATCTTCATTGGTGTGGAGATTCAACACGGCTCCTCCATATGTCCTGCTTACAATTCCCTCTTTCTCCAGTTTCTCAAGGTCACGCCTGATTGTTTCCTCTGTCACTTGAAACTCTTTTGCCAAGTTGGCAACATAAACTTTTTTTTCTCTATAAAGTGTATTAAGAATCTTATCCCTGCGTTCAAAAGCTAACATATCCACTACTCCATTCAAACCGTTTGAAGATACGATAAATTTGTATAAGTAATTTTAGCAAAAATCATCCCAATACTAAAGAAAAATAATCCAACAAAAAACAAAAAAATATCAAATTTAATTATTTGTTTTATATTGATTTCTGGTAGATTAAGAGTTAATATGATGTTGAATAAGGAAGGGATTTCATTGGATAAAAGGAAGGTGGACTCGGTGAGTTACATCGCAGTCGATATCGGGGCATCAAGCGGCCGGCTCATTTTGGGAGAAATCAATAATGGAAAATTAGAAATGCAAGAAATCAGCCGTTTTGCAAATGGATTTACAAATCAAAACGGCACAAGCTTTTGGGATGTAGACCATCTGCTAAACCAAATATTATTAGGGTTGCAAAAAGCCAAATCAATGGGATATGAACATTGTACAGTAGGGATAGATACTTGGGCAGTAGATTATGTTTTAGTCGGCAGCAATGGAAAGCGGTTACGTGAAGCGGTTTCCTATCGTGATGCGCGGACGAAACAAACGATTCAAAAAATGGAAAAATTCATTCCGAAAAAAACCATTTATGAAAAAACCGGCATACAATTTCAACCGTTTAATACGATTTACCAATTATACGAAGAAGACAAAAAACTTTTGGATGAAACGGACAAAATTTTATTGATTCCTGACTACTTAGGTTATTGTTTAACAGGGGTTGCGGTAACGGAAGAAACAAACGGTTCAACAACCCAGTTATTGAATATCCACAAACATGATTTTGATGAAGAACTGTTAGGTTTGATCGGTGTAAAAAAATCACAGTTTGCAAAATTAACTGAACCTGGGACCATTCTTGGTCTGCTAAAAAAAGACTGGTTTCCTGAATTTGATTTACCGGATGCCGAGATTGTAACAGTTGCAACTCATGATACCGCTTCAGCTGTAGTCGGCACGCCTGGCGAAGGGGAGAACTGGGCGTATCTAAGCAGCGGAACGTGGTCGCTGCTTGGGATAGAAACGGATATCCCGGTTGTCAGCCGGCAGGCACTCGAAGAAAATTATACGAATGAATGGGGCGCTTTTAAAACGATCCGCTTCTTAAAGAATATTATGGGCATGTGGCTCATTCAGGAAGTAAGGAGAATTTTGCCGAAAAATTATACATTCCCTGAGTTTGTGGAAGAAGCAAAAAAAGTTAGTGGATTTAAGCAAGTTGTCAATTTTAATGATGAGCGTTTTTTAAACCCGGAAAATATGGTCGAAGAAATCCAACAATACTGCAGGGAAACAAACCAGGTAGTTCCGGAATCCGCAGGTGAACTTGCCAATTGTATTTATAATAACCTTGCGATTCTGTATTCAATCGCGCTTGACGAGCTTGAACAAATTACCGGAAATAAGATTGACAGGCTGCATATTGTTGGAGGCGGTTCTAACAATGAGTGGCTGAACCAGTTGACTGCCGATTTAAGCGGGAGAAACGTTTATGCAGGGCCGGGCGAAGCCACCGCTGTCGGAAATCTTCTCATGCAGATGATTGCCACTGGGCGATTAAAAGATTTAAAAGAAGCTAGGGCGCTTGTTAGAGAATCAATTGATCTTAAAATGTATCGCCCAAAGGTTATTGACCGGAAAACAATTGTTCTGAAATACAAAAAGGCTGTTAATAGCATGATGGCAGCAAAATAAACTTTATCAGGCAATAAAATTATGAAAAATCAAAATGAAATCAGGTGTATGAAAATGGCATTACAATTGGATATTTTATCATCAGGTTTTGTACAAGAAATGATGAAAACGACCGCCAATCTGTACCGGCTTGGCTGGGATGAACGGAACGGCGGAAATATCAGCTATCTTTTAAAAGAAGAAGAAGTTGCGCCGTATCTCGACTTAAACGCTGTCATCCGGACGATCCCGGTGAAGTTTGACGCAAGTGCGCTTGCAGGGAAATACTTTATTGTAACCGGGTCGGGCAAATATTTTAAAAATGTGATCGATGCTCCTGCAGTGAACCTCGGGGTGATCCGGGTGGCGCAGGACGGGAAAAATGTCGAGTTGCTTTGGGGGCTGGAAGGAGGCGGGGTGCCGACAAGCGAGCTGCCGGCGCACTTTATGACCCATATTGCAAGGCTTGCAGTGGATCCGGAACAAAGGATTGTCATCCACACACATGCGACGCACCTTTTGGCGATGACATTCACGCATCCGCTCGATGAAAAAGCTTTTACACGTACGCTTTGGCAAATGTGCACGGAATGTCTCGTCGTTTTCCCTGAAGGGGTCGGGATTATTCCTTGGATTGTTCCGGGCACAAACGAAATCGGCGAAGCCACTGCAGCCAAAATGCACGACTGCCGTCTCGTCATCTGGCCGCATCACGGCATTTACGGAGCCGGCCGCGACATGGATGAAACATTCGGACTGATTGAAACGGCCGAGAAAGCGGCACAGGTTTACACTTATGTACAGGCGCAGGGCGGTGTGAAACAAACGATTACCGACCGGCAGTTGAAAGACTTGGCAGATGCGTTTGGCGTCGCGCCAAGGGCAGGTTTTCTCGAAGTGTAATATGAAATAGAATGGCACGAACTGCTCCGTGCCATTCTCTACCCAAATACATGTGAATTCATTCACGAGGAGGAAAAAGAAAATGGCAAACAGAATCATCTTAAACGAAACATCTTACCACGGTGCGGGGGCAATCGGGCATATTCCGGAAGAAGTGAAAAAAAAGAGGGTACAAAAAAGCGCTGATTGTCACCGATGCAGATCTCGTCAAATTCGGGGTCGTGAAAAAAATTACCTATCTGCTCGATGAAAACGGGCTTACCTACGAAATTTTCGACCGAACGGTGCCGAATCCGACTATTGCGGTTGTAAAAGCAGGCGTGGAAGCATACAAAAAAGCGGGAGCGGATTATATCATCGCAATCGGCGGCGGTTCTCCGATCGATACTTCAAAAGGAATCGACATCATTATCACAAACCTGGAACATGCCGATGTGTTGAGCCTTGAAGGCGATCCGGGCACGAAAAATCCTTCGGCGCCGATCTTGGCCGTCCCGACCACTTCCGGCACCGCCGCGGAAGTTACGATTAACTACGTCATCACAGATGAAAATAACCACCGCAAATTCGTCTGCGTTGATGCGCACGATATTCCGGTTGTGGCGTTTGTGGACAGCGATATGATGATGTCGATGCCAAAAGGCTTGTGCGCATCAACCGGCATGGACGCCTTGACGCATGCGATCGAAGGCTATATTACAAAAGGCGCATGGGAACTGACAGATATGATGCACATTAAAGCGATCGAAATCATCGGCCGTTCGCTGCGCGCGTCGGTTACAGGGGATAAAAAAGCCCGCGAAGACATGGCGCTCGCCCAATATATTGCCGGCATGGGCTTCTCGAATGTCGGGCTCGGCCTCGTCCACGGCATGGCGCACCCGCTCAGTGCCTGGTACAATGCGCCGCACGGAGTTGCCTGTGCCACTTTACTGCCGACGATTTTAAAATACAACGCGGCATATACCGGTGAAAAATACAGAGACATTGCCAAAGCCCTCGGTGTAAAAGGCGTAGAATCGATGAGCCTTGAGGAAGCAAAGGAAGCGGCAGTCGAAGCCGTTGCTTGGCTTGGAAAAGACATCGGCATCCCGCAGTCGCTCGATGAACTCGGCGTCAAGAAAGAAGATATCCCGAACATTACAAAAGACGCATTCGCAGATGTTTGCACGGGCGGAAACCCGCGGGATACAAGCGTGGAAGAAATTGAAGCGTTGTACAAATCATTGCTGCATGGCTCTGTTGTCACAGCATGATGCTGATAAAGGAATGGGTCCCTTGAAAAAGATGGGGGCCCATTCTTTTCTTTTATAACATATGAAAAATTCGCTTTCATCGTGATTATCTCTGATAATATAAATGTGCGGCTGCTTCCATTTCCAATATTCGCGGGTATCATTTTTGACAAAAGTTTGTTATGCGTTGTTCGTTTTTATAAATCATTCTTGTTGTTGACTAGGTCATCATTTTCGTATCACAACCATCAAATATCAAGTTTTTTACTTAAAATTTCATACCGTCCCCGGTATTTTTGGCAGCAATCGTTCCATTTATTTTATTCAGGATATAACAGAGATGAAATGCACTTATTTAAAAAAAGCAGCGAGCTTAGATTGTTGACAGCTCACTGCTTTTTTCAACCACCCTTTATTTCGACTGGAAAATTTCTGGCTTCACTTTGATCATTCTTACCTGCTTTTCGCCCGGCTGATACTGAGCTCCGGCTGTTTGCATGCGGCAGGGAACAAGGTCAGCAACGAACCGGCAACAATCAGGATGATTCCTGCGGCAATAGCCGGTGTAATGGGTTCTTTTAAGAAAATCAAGGCAAGAATCGGTGCCAGTGCAGGTTTAATAAAGAACACCATCGATGCTATGGATGCGCTCGTTTCGTCCATGGCAAGGAAATAAAATGCAAATCCAAGCCCTGTTACAAAAATGCCGATATAAATCAGGATCGGTAGCGTGCTCCACGTAATATCGTGGAATACCGGCACATTCGCAAATACGTCAAGGCCGAAACTTCTGAGCCAGCCGGCAACAGAGCCGATTTTAGAAACCAAAACCAACACAAGCGTTTCAATGCTTCCAGTGAAAAAGCTCAGGCAGGTTAAAATGACTCCGTCACAATTAAACTGCTGGCTGCCTTTTCTTCCGACAACGCTGTAGAGGGCAAAAGTTACAGCCGAAAGAAGCGCATATGTGATGCCAAACGGGCTCTGAAGCTCCAATGGATTAACAATACATAAGATACCTGCCAGGCTGATTGCCAATGCCGCCAAAGTCCGTTTTGTAAGCTGTTCTTTTAAAAGGAAATGCGCGAGTGGAATGACAAAAAGCGGATTGCAGCTGAATAATATTGCAACGGTTGACGCTTTTGTATAAACAATCGCCAATTGGTAAAACGTCATGCTGATGACAACGCAGAGAAAACCTGTAACAACAAAAAACATGAAGTTTTCTTTTGTGAGTTTAAAGTTGTTTTTCTTCATATGCTGAACCGCTAAAGGCGATAAGATAACAGCACCAATAAAAAAGCGCAACAAGTTCAATTGGACCGGATTGAATGTACCGGCAACCAATTTAATGGCGATTTCCATCGTGCTGAACAACACAGCTGACAAAATAATGTACAAATACCCTTTTTTCATTCCCATTACCTCGATGTTGTTAGATTGATAGTTACCCGGTCATCTGATGATAAGTCAAATAGGCGAGACTGGTTTCCCATATTTTTTACAAACTGCAACAATTTTTATTATAGCGCAGCCATTTTAATAAGAAAAAGAACGGTTATGTGAACATATGAACTTATACGCTTTTGCTTGCCGATAAATCCGTTTACTTTGCCTTATTGCGAAATGATTCTCCTGATTTCAGGAGTTTTCTCGATATTTCAATATACGAAATAAAAACTTGCCAAGGATTAAAAAATAAAAAGGGGCGAGTCACCGCAGCCCCTTTATATCTTTTAAAATCTCCTGTGCATCAAAGTCCTCATTCCCGTCGTAATCTTTCGCGAGCTCGCCGTTTTTGTTGACCAGGTAAAAGCGGGTGCCGTGGACAATCTGGTCGTTCCCGTCCGATTTGGCGACCGGATTTTTAAAGTTTTTCATCGCAAATTGCTCAATTTTTTTCTGAGAGTAGCCGGTAAGGAAATTCCATATCGAAAAATCACTGTTAAAATTTTTGCCAAATTGTTTCAGCTTTTCAGGTGTATCCACTTCTGGATCAACGCTGAATGAGACAAGTTCCACATCTTTATAACCCGCTTTTTTTATCGCATCCTGCAGTTCACTCATATGCATTGTCATCGGCGGGCAAACGGTTTTGCAACTCGTGAAAATAAAGTCGGCTACCCACACTTTTCCTTTTAAATCATTCAAGCCAAATTTTTTCCCGTCCTGGTTTGCAAATCGGAAATTATCGACCGGATCCCCTTTTGACGCACACGAAACCAATGTCGGAAGCAACAGCGCAAGCAAAAGGCAAACGGCAAAACTTCTTTTCAATCGAATTCCCCCTCAAATGGTCCTTTACGAATGTAAGCGTTTTTGGTTAAGATCATTATAACATGTATTTTTTTATGAAACTTGCAAATAGAAAAAAGAGGGGATGGAAAAGATGGGGAGAGGCTGGCGTACGGCGTTATTGGCAGTGGCATTGGCAATTGCCCTTGCCGCGTGTGGAAAACAGCAGGAAACCGCAACGGTCAAACCAGTACAAGTGAGGTTAGTTGTGCCTAAACAAGTGGAAGCCGATGCAAGCATTCCGTTAAAAGCGGTTGTGACACAAGGAAAAGAAAAAGTAAACGATGCCGATGAAGTGATGTTTGAAATTTGGCGGGACGGGGAGGAAAAAAACAGCCAAATGCTGAAAGCGCACAATGGGAAAAACGGCATCTATACCGCAAAAATGCAAATAAAAAGGGCCGGCACTTATACAGTACAGGTCCATGTAACAGCACGGAATATGCATGTGATGCCAAAAACGAAAATAGCAGTAAAATAAAAGCAATCGGGCAGCTTTTTTCAGGTTTTCTGTAATTTTTGCGGGAGCCAGGTTTAAAGCGCCCTTATTTTTTATTCATGGCTTTTAACATGCCGGCAGTTGCAGCTAGTATTGCCGTAGCATTCGGATTGCTCCTCGATTTTTTCGCCGCATTCCACACAATATTTGTTAGGA
>NZ_BKZR01000052.1:0-20651 GCF_008974225.1 Weizmannia acidilactici
AGGGTTTGGAAGCCGTGGAATCGATTTTCAAAGATCAAACGTTTGCCAAACTCAATGCCTATGTCGTCCTGTGCGCGTGCGACATGTTTGTCTTTAGCGACATCAATGCCGATGATGAGCGTTGACGGCGTGATTTGCGATATCTTGTGATTTTGAGTATAATTCATGTTGAGTCCTCCTTGAGTATCAATTAAGGGTCCATTTTTGCTTCAAAGCTTTGGACACCTCGTATCATACCAAGGAGGCTCTTTTTTGTGCAAACCTCAAATTTCCTTCATTACAGGAATGCTCCTTTTTATACTTTTTGCTTTTTTGAAGCCGGTTATACGGAATATTTGCGGAAAAATGGTATACACTAACCATTGCAATTTTTTTGAAGGAGAGATGACAATGCCTTACCATAAAGACAAGCAGCAGGCGTTCCAGGCAGCCCAGCAAAGCATGAACCAGACGGAAGATATTTACCGGGATTTCGTTGTGGACAGCGAAGACTACGGCCATCATTTAAAACATTTAAAAGAAGAAATCAATGAAACATACCAGCAGATTGAAAACGCGCTCGAAGTGGCCAGCGAAACGCAGCGTCCGCAATTGGAGCGTTTCCGCAACGATTTGGATAAAATCGTGAAAAAAGTAGATGAAAAATAAGGCGGGGGAGCACCCTGCTTTTTTCATATGGTTGTCTGCCTGAATCTGGTATAATATTGAAATGTATCGGGTCTGCACAAAAAAATATGGTTTATAACAAAAAATTGCATTTATTTAGGAGGGAACAGTATGGTATTATCGGATTTTGAACGGAATTTACAGAAATATGCGAAATTGCTTGTGTCTAAAGGTATAAATGTCCAGCCGGGAGATTGGGTAAAAGTGTATATCACGACAGACCAGGCAAAACTCGCACGCCTTGTCGTGAAAGAAGCTTATGCGCTCGGTGCCGAAAAGGTTATTGTCGACTGGTCTGACGACGAAATCACAAAGCAGCATTATCTGAACCAGCCGGAGGAAGTGCTGACCCATATTCCGGACTATAAAATTGCCGAAACTGAAGATCATGTGCTAAACCATAAAGTCAGCCGGCTTTCAATTTTGTCAAGCGACCCAGGGCTGTTGGATGAAATTGACCCGCATAAAGTCGCCGCTTATCAAAATGCGGCATCGAAAGCGTTCAAGGCGCAGCGGGTGGCCACCCAAAATGATGATATAAAATGGACGGTCGCAGCAGCGGCGGGTGCCGGCTGGGCTGCAAAAGTGTTCCCGGATTTAAAAACGGAAGAAGAGCAAGTCGATGCCCTTTGGGACCAAATTTTCAAGACGTGCCGAGTGTACGCCGACGATCCTGTTGCCGCCTGGGAAGAACATAAAAAGATTTTGAACGAAAAAGCGGCAAAATTAAACGAAATCCAATTTGACGCGCTCCATTATACGGCGCCTGGCACGGATTTGACACTGGGCCTCCCGAAAAACCATATTTGGGCGAGCGCGGGAAGCTTTAACCCGAAAGGCGAGGAGTTCATTGCCAATATGCCGACAGAAGAGGTATTTACCGCTCCTGATACCCACAGGATGGAAGGCGTTGTCCGCAGCACAAAACCTTTAAGTTATGCCGGCACGTTAATTGAAGGGATTGTTGTCCATTTTAAAGACGGCAAGATTGTGGACATTTCTGCCGAAAGAGGCGGTGAAGCGATCAAAAAACTCGTTTTTGAAAACGAGGGGGCAACTGGGCTTGGCGAAGTGGCGCTCGTTCCAGATCCGTCGCCAATTTCACAATCCGGCATCACCTTTTTCAACACGCTGTTTGATGAAAATGCTTCAAACCACCTGGCAATCGGCGCCGCCTATCCGACCACAATCGAGGGCGGCACGAAAATGAGTGAAGAAGAACTGTTAAAACACGGCATGAATGTCTCCAATGTCCATGTTGACTTTATGATCGGTTCTGCCGAAATGAATATTGATGGAATCAAACAGGACGGAACAGTTGTGCCTGTGTTCCGGAACGGGGATTGGGCCATTTAATGAAAAAACATTAATATTATATTAATAAACAACCTCGAATGCACAAAACAAAGAAATCAGCCTGGCAGGCTGATTTCTTTGCATTCTCTACTGTTTTTTCTTGCACTTTTTATTGAACTGCTTTTCCCTCTCGGTTAACGGCTCGTTTGAAACTTCTTCATTATATCCCGCGCCTTTTCCCTGCGCTTTCGCAGCGTTCATGCCTGGGCGTATATGGTTGGCTTTCTGCCTTGCCATCATCGTTCACCTCCAGTTTCTTTAAGCTTAGTATGTTTGAAAAGGGAAAAATCATGTCTGTTTTAGATGGGGTCATAAAATTTTTTCGATTCAAAATTGAAAGTAAAATAAAGAAAACTTATCACTTACAATAACATTATTGTTATTTACTTATGGTGATTATTGTAATATGATGGAACTGCGAGAAGTTTTTACGGATTATTCCGCTTTTCTATGAAATGATGAAAACACGAATCTTGAAAAAGGGGGAAAAGACATGTCGAATGATGTCTTTCAAGCGCGTTCTACGTTTGAAGTAAATGGGAAACGCTATCACTACTACCGTTTGACGGCGCTCCAGGACGCAGGAATTGCCAATGTTTCACGCCTGCCGTATTCGATTAAAGTGCTGCTCGAATCTGTGCTCCGCCAAATGGACGGCCATGCTATTACAAAAGAACATGTAGAAGATTTGGCCAAATGGGGTTCAGATGAAGTGAAGGACAAAGAAGTTCCGTTTAAACCGTCCCGCGTTATTTTGCAGGACTTTACCGGCGTACCGGTTGTGGTCGACCTTGCATCCCTCCGCAAAGCGATGGCCGATATGGGCGGAAATCCGGACAAAATCAATCCGGAAGTTCCGGTTGACCTTGTCATTGACCACTCGGTACAGGTTGACAAATACGGCACACCGGACGCCCTGCAGGCCAACATGGATTTTGAATTCAAGCGTAATGCCGAACGCTACAAATTTTTAAATTGGGCGCAAAAAGCATTTGACAACTACCGTGCCGTTCCGCCTGCAACCGGGATCGTGCACCAGGTTAACCTTGAATACCTCGCAAGTGTTGTCCATGAAAAAGAACTGGAAAACGGCGAATATGAAGCTTATCCGGATACGCTTGTCGGAACCGACTCCCATACGACAATGGTTAACGGGCTCGGCGTGCTCGGCTGGGGCGTCGGCGGGATCGAAGCGGAAGCCGGCATGCTCGGCCAGCCTTCCTACTTCCCGATCCCCGAAGTTATCGGCGTAAAACTTACGGGTTCCCTGCCGAACGGCGCTACTGCAACAGACCTTGCGTTAAAAGTGACACAACTTCTGCGCCAAAAAGGGGTAGTCGGCAAATTTGTCGAATTCTTCGGACCTGGTGTATCGACGCTGCCGTTAGCGGACCGCGCCACAATTGCAAACATGGCTCCTGAATACGGGGCAACATGCGGATTCTTCCCGGTTGACGATGAATCGCTTGCTTACTTGCGCCTAACCGGCCGAAGCGAAGACCATGTGAAATTAGTGGAAGCCTACTTAAAAGAAAACGGCATGTTCTTTACCCCGGATAAAGAAGATCCGGTTTATACCGATGTGCTCGAACTGAATCTTTCTGAAATCGAAGCGAACCTTTCCGGCCCGAAACGCCCGCAGGACCTTATTCCGCTCTCCCAAATGCAGTCCGCTTTCCAAAAAGCGATCACGGCGCCTGCCGGCAACCAAGGTTTCGGGCTGGATGAAAAAGAACTTGAAAAAGAAGCCGTCATCCAATTCAACAACGGTGAATCGGCCCCGATTAAAACCGGTGCTGTTGCGATTGCAGCCATTACAAGTTGTACAAATACATCCAACCCTTACGTAATGCTCGGCGCCGGCCTGCTTGCGAAAAAAGCGGTGGAAAAAGGCCTTGAAGTGCCGAAATATGTAAAAACTTCGCTTGCGCCTGGATCGAAAGTCGTTACCGGTTATTTAAATGATTCCGGTTTAATGCCGTACTTGGAAAAACTAGGCTTTAACCTTGTCGGATATGGTTGTACAACCTGTATCGGAAACTCCGGGCCGCTGAAAGAAGAAATCGAAAAAACGATCGCGGAAAACGACCTGCTTGTCACTTCCGTCCTTTCTGGAAACCGCAACTTTGAAGGCCGGATCCATCCGCTTGTCAAAGCGAACTATTTGGCATCGCCGCCGCTTGTTGTGGCATACGCTTTGGCCGGAACCGTCAACATCGATTTAAATAACGATCCGATCGGAAAAGATAAAAACGGAAATGATGTATACTTAAAAGACATTTGGCCGTCCCAGGACGAAATTAACGAAACGATCAAACAAGTCGTAACACCGGAACTGTTCCGCAAACAGTATGAAAATGTCTTTAGCGATAATGAACGCTGGAATGCAATCGAAACGAGCGACGAACCTTTATACACTTGGGATTCTGAATCAACATACATCCAAAATCCGCCGTTCTTTGAAAACCTGTCTCCGGAACCGGGCGAAGTCAAGCCGTTAACCGGCCTGCAAGTCATCGGCAAATTCGGCGATTCGGTTACAACTGACCATATTTCACCTGCGGGGGCAATCGGAAAAGATACTCCGGCCGGCAAATACTTGCTTTCAAAAGGTGTTGAACCGCGTGACTTTAACTCTTACGGATCGCGCCGCGGCAACCACGAAGTCATGATGCGCGGGACATTTGCCAATATCCGCATCCGCAACCAAATCGCTCCAGGAACGGAAGGCGGCTATACAACTTACTGGCCGACAAATGAGGTCACATCGATTTACGATGCTGCCATGCGGTATAAAGAAAACGGCACCGGCCTTGTTGTCCTGGCCGGCAAAGATTACGGTATGGGCTCTTCACGTGACTGGGCGGCAAAAGGCACATATCTGCTCGGCATCAAAACCGTCATTGCGGAAAGCTTCGAACGGATCCATCGCTCGAATCTAGTGCTGATGGGTGTGCTTCCGCTGCAGTTTAAAAAAGGCGAAAATGCCGACACACTCGGCCTTACCGGAAAAGAAACGTTTGAAGTGCAGATTGATGAAAATGTGAAGCCGCATGATTGGGTTAAGGTTACTGCAACCGATGAAGCAGGAAAGAAAACAGAATTTCAAGCGCTCGTCCGTTTCGATTCCGAAGTGGAAATCGATTACTACCGCCACGGCGGCATCCTGCAAATGGTATTGCGCGGCAAACTGCAACAGTCGAGAGATGAAGTACAGACAAAATAATTTTGCTCCAAAAAGCTGCGATCTTACGGGTCGCAGCTTTTTTGACGCATTTATAATTTTTCTCATAATTGCCCATACTAAGTAAAAATACATACGCAAGGAGTGGCAAAAGTGAGAAAAATGCACAAAAAAACTTTTTCCGATTTGGTTGCCGAAAATAAGCAGGCATTATTACGCGATATGGATGCTATGAAGCAAATAGAAGAACGGCTGGAACGGAAACATGCGATGAAATTAGCAGAATAAGCCACTAGCATCGGCTCATAATTCATCCTTTCCCGGGGGAAGATGTAGGGGGAGGGGGGATAAACATGGGAAACCCAAAAAAGAAAAGCAAATATTTTGTTCCGGATCACCTCGGCACACAGCCACGCGGATTTTCCGGCAATAAAGGGAAACAAATGCAGGACCGTTCGGGACAGCATGCTCAAGTGATCCAGACAAAGGGCGAGTAACTGTGCAGCGAAGGAGGAAAACAGCATGGCCAATAACCAGCCAAAACCGGATGACCGCAGCGATAATGTCGAAAAACTGCAAAACATGATCCACAATACAATTGAAAACATGGAAAAAGCGGAAGAGTCACTAGCATTTACAACGGACGAAACGCAAATCCAGCAAATTAAAGAAAAAAATGAACGCCGGCGCGAAAGCCTTGAAGCAATGAGAAACGAAGTCAAGGACGAAGCCGCTTACCATGAACGACAATCATAATTTTTCACGGCCGGGCCTTCTAAGGAAAAAGGCAATGTTTCCAATATCGAAACAACGCTATTTCCCTCTTGGAGGCCCGGCTTTTTATAGGCAGCGCGTAAAATCGGGACACGATGCTGCCCTTCCTTTTATGCTGGCTCTGTTAAATTTTATTGTTGATTATCGCTAATTTCTGAGACACCTGCGGGATAAGCGAGCAAGAAGAGTTCCCTCGTGCTGAGTGACAAGCTAGGAGGCTCGCGATGCGTGCAGAAAGTGAGCGGATTTCGCGATCATCAACATTGATCACGATCATAGCCTTTATGTTAAAATAAACATATTGACTGTATATAGAAGAGGTGTCCAAAATGCAAGTATCTGAAGCTAAAATTCATGTGCGTTATGCGGAAACGGACCAAATGGGTGTTGTGTACCATGCCAATTATTTAGTCTGGATGGAAGTGGGCAGGACAAAATTGATTGAAGATCTCGGTTTCCGTTACGCCGATATGGAAAAAGATGGGATCATTTCTCCGGTGATTGATATCCAGGTTTCATACAAAAAACCGGTACGGTATGGGGAAACCGCGACAGTTAAAACATGGATCGATCACTATGACGGGCTGCGCGTCCATTACGGATATGAAATCTATACCGGAAACGGTGATCTGGCCGTAACAGGGGTTTCAAAGCATGTGTGCGTGAAAAAAGATACGTTCCGTCCAATATCGATCCGGCGGGTATATCCGGACTGGCATGAAGCATACGAAAAAGCGAAAAAATCGTAAAGCGGGGGATTGTGTTGGCTTTTGGGATTAAGCGGAAACAGATCCAGGAATGGAAAGCGGCAATTGACCGCGGGGAAATTGCGTTTTTAACACACTTTTGGCTCGATGACCGTTTTCCGGAAGCAAAATCGGTCACAAAAGTCGGCTGCAATGACCTCGGAAAGCTCGCGGAATGGGGGGGCCGCTACCAATTAAAAAAAGAATGGATCCATGTCAGAAAAGACGGGTACAGCCATTTCGACCTGCTTGGAAGCAAGCAGCGGGAGGTTTTGGAAAAAGAAGGGCAACTTGAGGCAGCGCTGAAGTTTTTAAAATAGGCGTTGATGACCGTGAAATCCGGTTCTCCGGTATGCATCGCGGAAAATTAACACTCACATCGCCTTAAATTAAAATCGGCGTCCGGGGCTTGCGGCGTATTGCCTCCTGCTCCGGCGCCGATTTTAATGTTTTGGATATTCATAAACCGGTTCATCCAGTTTCGGGTCATATCCGACATATAAATCATGGCCGTCAAAATACCATTCATCCGTGCTTTCGATGAAAAAGGCATGACCGTGCCGTTCAACGGCGGCTGCAGGATCATCGGGGAAATCTTTGCGGACACCGAGTGAAAATCCGTGCTGAACGGGAGTCGAACCGCCGTATTTTACAAAAAAGCGTACAGACTCGCCGTCATCGAGCTCCATTTCTCTTTTAAACCAATTTGCTGCTTCGTCTGTTATGTGAATCCTCATGCCGTTCTTCCCTCCAACTGCTTTTGCTTTTTCTATTATAAATCAAAACGGCAGTTGATCCCTAACCTTTTGCCTTAGGGCTATAGCTATAGCCACTTGACTTTTGGCTCGGTTTTGTCTTTGATCCGTTTAATATTTGCTTTGTGGCGGTAAATGATGAAGGAAGCAAGCGCCAAAATAATCACAAACAGCGGCCAGTCGTGCGTAAAGACCATATAAACGAAAGTATAAATAAGGGCAAAGACAGCGGCCAAGATGGAAGACAGCGAAACATATTTGCTGATTTTCAACGTAATTAAAAAGACAACAACCACCATGACAAATAAAGGCCACTGATAAGCAAGGACAACGCCGGCCGATGTCGCAACCGCTTTCCCACCTTTAAATTTCGCAAATACCGGAAACATATGGCCGACAACGGCGATCAATCCGATCAAGAGCGGGTGCAGCACATGCTCCATTCCAAAAAAGTGCGGGAGAAGGGTCGCCAATGTCCCTTTTAAAATGTCGACAACCGTTACAACGCTTCCGG
Source organism: Weizmannia acidilactici (assembly GCF_008974225.1). Classification (NCBI taxonomy): domain Bacteria; kingdom Bacillati; phylum Bacillota; class Bacilli; order Caryophanales; family Bacillaceae; genus Heyndrickxia; species Weizmannia acidilactici. Next base: position 7,996 of record NZ_BKZR01000052.1, read on the forward strand.
CTTTTTTACCGAGGACGCGGAATGTGTTCGTTGCCCCAAGATTACCGCTTCCGTGCTCGCGAATATCTATCCTATAAAAAAGCTTACCAATGATCAAGCCGGTCGGGATTGATCCAAGCAGGTAAGCCAAAATAATAATCAGCGCGATTTTCATGTGCAAAACTCCTTAGAAAAATTCTATGCTTATTGTAGCATGAACTTACAGGAAAGAGGAGATTTTTTTGTGATGTCTATTGAATGTATGTTTATTGGATTATTCGGAAGAAAGAAGGATTTTGAAAAAGTAGAATCGAATGGTATAGCTGAGGGAATGAAATATGTATCACCTTAACACCAGAAAAGAGGGGTTGTAAAATGGCGATTGAAAATCCTAGCAGGGAAGAAATCAGGGACATTTTAAAAAAAGCGAGGCGGATTGCGGTTGTCGGATTAAGCAATCATCCGGAAAAAACTTCGTATATGGTTGCTAAAGCGATGCAGGATGCCGGTTATGAAATCATCCCGGTCAACCCGAAAGCAACAGAAATTTTAGGCGAAAAAGCCGTTCCTTCTTTAAAAGATATCAAGGGACATGTTGATATTGTCGACATTTTCCGGCGCCCGGAATATTTGCCGGAACTGGCCAGGGAATTCGATGAAATTGACGCGGATGTTTTCTGGGCACAGCTTGGCATTGAGAACGAAGAAGCTTATCATTTTTTGAAAGAAAAAGGCTATACGGTTGTGATGAACCGCTGCATCAAAGTCGAACATGCATTGACAAAATGAAGGCAAAGCCGCTAAGCAGGTGCCTATTGAAAGGCGCTTGCTTTTCTTTACCCCTTCACTTATGCTGGATGTTATGTCAACCCGCCATTTTACAAATTCCGTTTTATCGCTAAAATGGGTATTAGACGAAACGGGGAAGTGTGTTATAATAAGAACGAATGTTTGTTCCTGTGGATGCCCAGCGGGAACGCTTTTGGTACTGAAAGGGGAATATTTGTGGCAAAGAAACAAAATACATTGGAATATAATGACGATGCCATCCAGGTGCTGGAAGGGCTGGAGGCAGTAAGAAAAAGGCCGGGAATGTACATCGGCTCAACCGATACGCGCGGCCTGCACCATCTTGTTTATGAGATTGTCGATAATGCGGTCGATGAGGCGCTGTCCGGTTACGGGGACCACATCATCGTCAAGATACATAAAGATAATAGCGTCAGTGTGCAGGACTTCGGGCGCGGCATGCCGGTCGGGATGCACAAGCTTGGCAAGCCGACAACAGAGGTCATATTAACCATTTTGCACGCCGGCGGAAAATTTGGCCAGGGCGGCTATAAAACGAGCGGAGGCCTGCACGGTGTCGGCGCTTCCGTCGTCAACGCCTTGTCCGAATGGCTTGTTGTAACCATCCACCGCGATGGCTATGTATATGAACAGCGTTTCCGTGACGGCGGCAAACCGGAAACAACGCTTGAAAAAATCGGCAAAACGAACCAGACCGGCACGACAATCCATTTTAAACCGGACCCTTCTATTTTCAGCACAACCACTTTCAATTACGATACGTTATGCGAACGGTTACGCGAATCTGCGTTTTTGCTGAAGGGCTTAAAAATTGATATCACGGATGAGCGCTATGGGCAGAAAGATGTTTTCCATTACGAAAATGGGATTGAAGCGTTTGTATCGTACTTGAACGAAGGGAAAGAAGTGCTCCATCCGGTAGTGTTTATTGAAGGTGAAGCGGGCGGGATCGAAGCGGAGTTCGCATTCCAGTTTAATGACGGTTTTTCGGAAAATATTTTGTCGTTTGTCAATAATGTGCGGACGAAAGACGGCGGCACGCATGAAGCCGGGGCGAAAACGGCGTTGACGCGCGTCATGAACGATTATGCGAGGAAAACCGGGCTTTTAAAAGACAAAGATAAAAACCTGGAAGGCTCTGACATCCGTGAAGGATTATCGGCCATTATTTCCGTCCGCATTCCGGAAGAGCTGCTCCAATTTGAAGGGCAGACAAAAGGGAAGCTCGGCACAAGCGAAGCCCGTTCCGCTGTCGATACGATCGTGTCGGAGCATCTCGCTTATTTCCTTGAAGAAAATCCGGAAACAAGCAGCCTGCTGATTAAAAAAGCGATCAAAGCATCGCAGGCCCGTGAAGCGGCACGGAAAGCGCGCGAAGAAGCGAGGAGCGGAAAAAAACGAAAAAAATCAGAAACGACTTTATCCGGAAAATTAACGCCTGCGCAAAGCCGCAACCCGCAGCGGAACGAATTGTATCTTGTGGAAGGGGACTCTGCCGGCGGTTCCGCCAAACAGGGGCGTGACCGCAAATTCCAGGCCGTCCTGCCGCTGCGTGGAAAAGTCATCAACACTGAAAAGGCTAAACTGCAGGATATTTTTAAAAACGAGGAAATCAACACGATTATATACACAATCGGTGCCGGGGTGGGCCCGGATTTTAATCTGGATGATGTCAATTACGACAAAGTCATTATCATGACTGATGCCGACACGGACGGCGCCCATATCCAGGTGCTGCTTTTGACATTCTTTTACCGTTATATGCGCCCGTTAATCGAGGTCGGGAAGGTGTATATCGCACTGCCGCCGCTTTATAAGGTGAGCAAAGGCTCCGGGAAAAAAGAAATCGTCGAGTATGCCTGGACCGAAAGAGAATTGGATGAAACGATCAAAAAAGTCGGACGCGGCTATGTGCTACAGCGCTATAAGGGGCTTGGCGAAATGAATGCCGACCAGCTGTGGGAAACGACGATGAATCCTGAAACGCGCACCCTGATCCGTGTTCGCATTGATGACGCGGCGCGGGCTGAACGCCGGATAACGACGCTTATGGGTGACAAAGTCGAACCGCGCCGGCAATGGATTGAAAACCATGTTGAGTTTGGCCTTGAAGACGACACCAATATTTTAGACAACGAGAACTTAATGATTGAGGAAGGGGACATGAGCGAATGAGGACGGCAGAACGCTTTCAAGACTTGCCTTTGGAAGAGGTGCTGGGCGACCGCTTCGGCCGTTACAGCAAATACATCATTCAGGACCGTGCCCTTCCGGATGCGAGAGACGGGCTGAAGCCGGTGCAAAGGCGCATTCTGTATGCGATGCACGTTGAGGGCAATACAGCCGACAAAAACTTCAGAAAGTCCGCAAAAACGGTCGGGAACGTCATCGGCAACTACCATCCGCATGGCGATTCTTCCGTTTATGAGGCGATGGTGCGGATGAGCCAGGACTGGAAGCTGCGCAACGTCCTGATTGAAATGCACGGAAACAACGGCAGCATTGACGGTGACCCGGCCGCGGCCATGCGGTATACGGAAGCAAGGCTTTCCCCGATCGCATCTGAACTCCTTCACGATATTGATAAAGAAACGGTCCGGTTCATCCCGAACTTTGATGATACGATAAACGAGCCGACCGTTTTGCCCGCCAGATTTCCAAATCTTTTAGTAAACGGTTCGACCGGCATATCGGCCGGTTATGCAACCGAAATTCCACCGCATCATTTAGGCGAAGTGATTGATGGCGCGATCATGCGGATCGAAAACCCGGATTGCACGGTTGACGATTTAATGAAAGTGATAAAGGGACCGGATTTTCCGACCGGCGGCATCGTTCAAGGCATTGATGGCATTAAAAAAGCGTATGAAACCGGCAGAGGCAAAATGGTCATCAGGGGAAGAACATCGATTGAAGATATGCGCGGCGGCCGCCAACAAATCGTTATTACGGAAATTCCTTACGAAGTCAATAAAGCAAATCTCGTAAAAAAAATCGACGAGCTTCGCCTAGACAGGAAAGTGGAAGGCATGTCCGAAGTCCGCGACGAAACAGACCGTACAGGGCTCCGGATTGTGATTGAATTGAAAAAAGACGCAGATGCGAACAGCGTTTTGAACTATTTATTTAAAAACACGGATCTGCAGGTGTCCTATAATTTTAACATGGTGGCTATCCATAACCGCCGCCCGCAGCTGATGGGCCTCCGGGAACTTTTGGATGCCTATATCGGGCACCAGAAGGAAGTGGTCACGAAACGGACCGAGTTTGACTTAAAAAAAGCGCGCGACCGGAAACATATTGTCGACGGCCTGGTGAAAGCATTGTCCATTTTGGATGAAGTTATTGCGGCAATCCGTGCATCAAAAGACAAAAAAGATGCCAAATCAAATCTCGTGGCGAAATTCGGCTTTACCGAACCGCAGGCAGAAGCGATAGTAACCTTGCAGCTGTACCGTTTAACGAATACTGACATTACAACGCTGCAAAAGGAATTGGAAGATCTCGAAAAAAGAATTGAAGAATACACCGCTATTTTGGGGAGCGAGAAAAAGCTTTTCTCTGTCATTAAAAAAGAATTAAAAGAAATCCGGAAAAAATATGCGGATGAAAGAAGAACAACGATCGAAGAGGAAATCCAAGAATTAAAAATCAATCTGAAAGCGATGATTCCGAATGAAGATGTCATTGTGACCGTTACAAAAGACGGCTATATTAAGCGGACGAGCCTCCGCTCCTACGCCGCTTCAAACGGCCGGGACCTGGCAATCAAAGACAGCGACCGCCTGCTCTTTAAGTGCCAGCTCAATACAGTGAATACCGTACTGCTGTTTACGAACAAAGGCAATTATCTTTATTTGCCGGTCCATGAATTGCCGGATATCCGCTGGAAAGACCTTGGCCAGCACGTTGCCAATATCGTGCCGCTTGACCGCGATGAAAACATTATAAAAGTGCTCCCGGTTGAAGATTTTAACCAGCCGCAATATATTTTGTTCTTTACGAAAAACGGCATGGCGAAGAAAACAGAATTGCAGCAGTACCAGGCGCAGCGTTATTCCAAAGCGCTTGTAGCGATGAACTTAAAGGACGATGATGAAGTAATTGATGTTCATCTGACGGACGGGGCAAAAGATGTCTTTTTGGCTTCGCATCTCGGTTACGGGCTCTGGTTTCATGAAGAGGAAATCAGTGTAGTAGGACAGCGGGCAGCGGGCGTCAAGGGTATGAATTTAAAAGAAGGCGACTGGCTGGCCGGCGGGAAAATCGTTGAACATCCGGGAACCGATAAAATCTTCATTGCCACACAAAGAGGCGCGGTAAAGAAAATGAAACTGTCAGAATTTGAAAAAACAAGCCGCGCCAAACGCGGGGTTGCCATGCTGCGCGAATTAAAAGCGCACCCACACCGCATTGTTGGTATGGAAGTCGTGGAAGATACGGACACAGTATGGATCCGTACGGAAAAAGGCCATCTTGAAGAAATGAACATGCACGATATGCGCGACAGCGACCGCTACTCAAATGGCTCTTTTATCCTTGACGAAAGTGAAAACGGCGAAGTCACGGAAGTGTGGAAGCAGGAACTGGAAGAAGAAACAATGGAAGAAAGCTAACGGAAAAAGTGTTTGCTGTATCGGCAAACACTTTTTTCATCCCCAGGCAATTTTTACATAATTTTGCCCTTCCTGCGCATCCTAAAACTAAAACGGATGCGGGGTGAAAGCAAATGAAACGGGAATATATGCTGGGGATCTTGGCATTTTTGTTTATGTCGGTGAGCACGGTTGCGATTGCCGATGCGGGCGATAAAGCGAAAATCAGCAAAGTAACCATCCATCAGTACGATGAAGATGTAACAGGTGACGGAAAAAAAGATCTAATCGTATTAGAAGGCATTCCGTTTGAAACCGGGAGCCTGTACATGAAAAAAATATGGGCACAGATCACGGTATCGGAAGGGAAAAAGTTCCGCATCCCTTATGAACCGGGATATGAACCGGAAATGCAGTTTGCCGACCTCAATCACGACGGTGTCAAAGACATGCTCGGTTCCAGCAATAGCGGGGGCAGCGGAGGTATCATCCAATACCGCCTCGATACGCTAAAAGGCGGAATCCTGAAAAATTTGCCGATGCCGACGGGATTAAAGCTTACCGGGAAATTTGAGAATGCCCTGTCGGCCAGCCTGAAAATTGAAAACACGAATGAAACATATCTTATCGATTTAAGAAAGCGCAAAAAGGACTATATCCGGCTTGGCATCTACCAAAAAGACGGGACGCTCAATGAACCGCTTGAACTGATGATTGACCCGGTTGCTGTTTTCAAACAGGTTAAAATAAAAGGAAAAAAAGGCTACGGACTAACCGGATACCAACAGGTAAGCGGCGCCTACCATGCGGACAAGCTTGGCAATGTCATATCAACCTGGTATTTAAAAAATGGAAAATGGGAGCTTGTCAAAGCAAAATGGCAGGTTTCACAGAAATGAAATGTGGCTGTCCCAAAAGCCCCTTTAAAGCAAAAATTATTCTCAAATGATCTTTTTAAAGCTTCTAAATTTCGTTCACATCGGACCGTTTCCATGGAGAAATTTTACTCTAACGGTTCTGAAAAAGCTTCTCAGACTTCCGGCATGCTTAAGCCAAAACGGATGATTGGATGCCGACTACGGCGGGGAAGCCAACTATTTGTATGTGCGGTCGTTCCGCAAATTTATCTTGCAGGAGCTGACCAAGGTAAACATCAAATTCGGGCTGGTAGTCATCTCCTACAACCTACTGAAACAGGCAGAAAAGAACCACCTGCTTCAGAAAGAAGATCCGGAAAATGAGAAAACCCGACGAGAACAAATATTGTATCTCATCGGGTTTTATTGTTTAATAAGGGTTTTTTTGCTTATTCCATTATTGACGATAATGAAATCATTTAGGCTACAGGCCAATACTCGTTTTCATGTAGTGGTGTTTACTTAGACATGAAGTTGTTTGGGACAGGCTCTTTTTTACAGGCGGAAAAATTTGTCTGGTTACCGGTTTCCCGCGAAAAAATCGATTATAATAGAGAAGACTATATTGAATAGAGTTGAGGTTGAGTCGAGTGAACAGACAGAAAAGCAAATACAGATGGGCAGTTTTCGCCGTGGTGCTTTTTTCTTACATGGTCATTGTCAGCCAGCGGACAGCGCCGGGGTTGATCCCGGATAAGCTGATGAGCGAGTTCCACATTACAGCATCCGTCATCGGTTTGTTGACGGGCGTGCAGTTTTTAGCTTATGCCGGCCTGCAAATTCCAATCGGGATTCTATCCGATCGTTTTGGACCCAACGTTTTTTTAATCACAGGGACATTATTCAGCGGGATCGGCACGTTTTTATACAGCATTGCGCCGAATGAAGCCGTTTTGCTCATATCCCGCCTGCTTACTGGGATGGGCGATGCGACGATTTGGGTCAATCTTGTCCTGATTTTAAGCCAGTGGTTTTATGCTAATGAGTTTGTCGGCCTTGTCGGATATGCCGGCATGACTGGAAGCGTCGGCTCTTTGCTGGCAACGGTTCCATTAACGGCATGGATATCGCTTGCGGGGTGGCGGCCTCCGTTTTTTGTGACCGGCATTATCCTGATCTTAAGCGCAGTGATGCTTTATGTTGTGCTGATTCAGCGGCCGAAAAAATGGGCTGAGCCGAAGAAGGCTTCTTCAAACGATAAGCATGAAAAAATGCTTTCGGTTTTGCGCCGTGTGCTTGCGAGCAGGCAGGCATGGGCTACTTTTTTATGCCACTTTGGAATTGTCGGCACATATGTCGGGTTTATCGGGTCATGGGCAGTGCCATACGGGATGCATGTATTCGATATGACGCGGTCCGGCGCCAGCCAGTTGGTCATGACTGGGCTAATCGGGGCGATCATTGGCGCTCCGCTCACCGGATGGATTGCCGGCAGGATCGGCTCAAGGAAAAAGCCGTACCTCATCATTCAATTATTCATATTTTTGGCATGGTCCGTTTTCTTTTTATGCAATGGCAAACCGCCTTTGTTTCTTGTCGTTCTTTTGTTTTTTGTTATTGGTTACGGAAACGGGGCAAGCGCGCTTACTTTTGCGGTGGTCCGCCATTCGTTCGAAGTGAAGGAAGTCGGTTCCGTGTCCGGATTTGCCAATACCGGCGGCTTTTTAAGCGCCGTTCTTTTGCCGAGCTTTTTCGGTAAAGTGCTCGACCATTTCCATTCAGCTGCCGCAGTCACCGGGTACCATTACGGCTTTTTAATCCCGGCTGTATTCTCCTTTTTTGGCGTGATGGGGAGTGCCATGATCCGGGAAATAAAGGAGGTGCCGGAGGAAGAACCGGCGGCATAACCGCACGATTGCTTAACGGAAGCCCAAATGATTTACTCTTCGTTAAGAATCTTTTAAACTATTTATAACTAAATAAAGCCGGCATGCCGTTTCGAAGTTTTTCAGATTTTTATTTATGAAAAAAATTTGCCAAATTAGTACACGGAACCCCTTAATTGTGTTATACTATATTTGCGTTGAGTATAACACAATTTCAGAACCATGCATAAAATAATATCGGGCAATGCGAGAGGGGTAATGGAAAAAACGAATATACATAAAGAGCAACTCATCGGCAATCGTGTCGCCTCAAAAAAAGGGTGTGGACAATACATGGAACAAAAAGAAATCGTGCATATCATTTCGGACTCGGTTGGGGAAACGGCCGAATTTGTCGTCAAAGCCGTTGCGGCCCAATTTAACGGCGGTTATATCGAAATCAGGCGGCATCCCCATGTGGAGGAAGTTGAGGATATCGATCCGGTCATCGAAGCGGCAAAACGGCAGAACGCCATCATCGCTTATACGCTCGTTGTCACATCATTAAAAGATTATTTGGACCGGCGTGCCGATGAAGAGGGGGTTATTGCGGTAGACCTGATGAACCCGCTCATGGAAGCATTTATGAAAAAGTTTCATAAAGAGCCGTACCACCGCCCAAAGTTAATGCGGAAACTGGACGAAGAATATTTTAAAAAAATCGAAGCAATCGAATTTGCGGTCAAATACGATGATGGCCGCGATGCAACCGGGTTGAAAAAGGCGGATATTGTATTGCTTGGCGTTTCCCGGACATCCAAAACGCCGTTGTCCATGTATCTGGCGCACCATAGCTTTAAAGTGGCCAATGTCCCGATTGTACCGGAAATCGATCCGCCAGAAGAATTGTTCACCATACCACGGGAAAAATGCGTCGGCCTGATGATTGCACCTGAAAAACTGAATGAAATCCGAAAAGAACGGATCAGGGCAATGGGATTGAAATCGGATGTCAATTACGCCAGCTACGACAGGATATACGAAGAACTCGCATATGCGGAAAAGATTATGAGAAAAATCAGATGCCCGATTATTGACGTCTCGAACAAAGCGGTGGAAGAAACAGCAAGTCTTATTATTGAAATGTTCAAGAATAGAGAGGAGCTGCTAAAATGACAAAATTCGTATATATGTTTAATGAAGGTAACAGCAACATGCGGGACCTTCTCGGCGGCAAAGGGGCCAACCTCGCGGAAATGACAAATATCGGCTTGCCGGTTCCGTACGGTTTTACGATTACAACACAGGCATGCAATGACTACTATGATAACGGCAAAAAAATTTCTAAAGAAGTAGAATCACAAATCGAAGAAGCGCTCGCAAAACTGGAAGAAAAAACCGGCAAAAAGTTGGGCGATACGGAAAACCCGCTGCTCGTTTCCGTCCGCTCCGGCTCGGTTTTTTCGATGCCGGGCATGATGGATACGGTGTTGAACCTCGGCATGAACGACCAAACGGTGGAAGCGGTCGCAAAATTAACGGATAACCCGCGGTTTGCGTACGATTCTTACCGCCGTTTCATCCAAATGTTCTCTGACGTTGTGCTGCAAATCGATGTGTACTATTTTGAACACTTGCTTGAGCATACGCGCACGCAAAAAGGCTACACAGCGGATCCTGAAATGACAGCCGATGACTGGAAGGAAATGATCGACGGCTACAAAAAAATCGTCAAAAAGCACGCGAAGCAGGATTTTCCGCAAGACCCGAAAACGCAATTGTTTTTGGCGATCAATGCTGTATTTGATTCATGGAACAACCAGCGCGCTATCGTGTACCGCCGCCTGAATAAAATTCCGGACCATTTGGGAACCGCTGTCAATATCCAAAGTATGGTATTCGGGAATATGGGAGACGACTCAGGCACAGGCGTTGCATTTACACGGAACCCGTCCACAGGGGAACGTGTGCTGTACGGTGAATACTTGATCAATGCCCAAGGCGAAGACGTCGTTGCAGGCATCCGCACCCCGCATCCGATCCAGGTACTTGCAAAAGACATGCCGGAAGTATACCGCCAGTTCGTAAAAACGAGCCAGCTTCTCGAAGAACATTACCAGGATATGCAGGACATTGAATTTACGGTTGAACGCGGCAAACTTTTCTTGCTCCAAACCCGGAACGGCAAAAGAACAGCACAGGCTGCGATCCGCATAGCCGTTGAAATGGTGAAAGAAGGTATTCTCGATAAAGAGACAGCGCTTTTACGCGTGGATCCGGACCAGCTCAATCAGCTGCTGCACCGTAGAATCGATGAATCAGCAGAGAAAAAACTTTTGGCAAAAGGGCTGCCGGCTTCACCGGGCGCAGCAACAGGCCAGGTCGTGTTCGATGCTGATGAGGCGGAACAATTGAGCAAAGAAGGCAAAAAAGTCATTTTAGTCCGCCCGGAAACGACACCTGACGATATCCACGGCATTGTCGCATCGCAGGCGGTTGTGACAAGCCGTGGAGGTATGACAAGCCACGCAGCAGTCGTTGCCCGCGGGATGGGGAAAGCTTGCATCTGCGGCTGCGAAGCAATGAAAATCGATCTGAAAGCGAAACAATTCTCGGTCGGCGATACGGTTGTCCGATACGGCGATGTGATCACCATTGATGGTTCGACAGGCGAAGTCATGCTCGGCGAAGTGCCGATGATTGAACCTGAACTTTCCGGTGAATTCAAAACACTGCTCGAATGGGCGGATGAGGCACGCGACCTCGGCGTCCGCGCCAATGCCGATAACCCGGTGGACGCGAAAAAATCGCTCGAATTCGGCGCTGACGGCATCGGGCTTTGCCGCACCGAGCATATGTTTATGGATATTAAACGTGTGCCGATAGTGCAGGAAATGATCCTTGCCGAAACGCTGGAAGAACGCGAAAAAGCTTTAGATAAACTGCTTCCGATGCAGCAGGGCGATTTTGAAGGCATCTTTGAAGAAATGGCCGGCCATCCGGTGACGATCCGCCTTTTGGACCCGCCAATGCATGAATTTTTGCCGGATAAAGAAGAACTGCTCGTTGAAGTAACGAAACTGCAAATCACGGCTCCTGACTCTGAAGAACTGAAGGAAAAAGAATACTTACTGAAAAAAGTCCAGCATCTCGCTGAATTCAACCCGATGCTCGGACACCGCGGCTGTCGCCTTGGCATGATTTTCCCTGAAATTTATGAAATGCAGGTCAAGGCAATCTTCTACGCTACAGCTGCGGTACAACAAAAAGGGATCCAAGTGCAGCCGGAAATCATGATCCCGCTTGTCGGCCATATGAACGAGCTGAAACGGATGCGTAAGTTGGTGAACGATGTCGCAAAACAAGTGATGGAAGAAAAAGGGCTAAGCTTTCATTACACTGTCGGTACGATGATCGAAATTCCGCGCGCGGCCCTCACAGCCGACCAAATTGCCGAGGAAGCCGATTTCTTCTCGTTTGGTACGAACGACCTCACGCAAACGACATTCGGCTTCAGCCGCGACGATGCGGAAGGAAAATTCCTGCAGCAGTACATTGAGCAAAAAGTCCTGCCGGAAAACCCGTTTGCCGTCCTTGACCAGGAAGGCGTCGGCAAGCTGATCGAAACCGGCGTCAATCTTGGCCGCCAAACTAAACCGGGCTTAAAAACCGGCATCTGTGGTGAACACGGCGGCGAAAAAAGCTCGATCGAATTCTGCTACAAAACCGGCTTGAACTATGTCAGCTGCTCGCCGTACCGCGTGCCGCTCGCAAGGCTCGCCGCTGCACAGGCCACCATCCGGAACAAGAAAGAAGACGCGGACAATGTTGCTGTTGCGTCAAAATAACGTTTTGATCAAGCACATGGGATTCGGCATGCCATGTGCTTTTTTGGTGCCAAAAGACAAAAACTGCAATTGGACAGGCAGAAAAGTTTCTGAAGAAGCGGGAAAAGGGGTAAAACGAGCGTCCGGCCAGAAAGAAATGTCTATAAGAGACTCGAGAGAAAAAACTGGAAACAGAAAAGAATTCATGTCTTGAATTCCACATTACAACATATTATCCGGACAAAAATGCATGCCTGCCCCGTGATTGGTTAAAGTAACAATTGGACCAACTGAAAGGAGGCAGAAAGATGGATAATACGCATGAGTATGTGCAGAAGCTGCAGGAACAACAAAAGAAACAGGAGCAAAACAAAAAGCGGCAGGGAAACGGGAGCCCGAGCGAAAAACTGCCGACCAAACAGCATTGACTCAAATGATTTTACATTTAAAATGGCGTGTGAAATTTCACGCGCCATTTTAGGCATTATGTTTACATAATAAAGTTATAGTCAAAACTTGTGCGTGTTTTGAATGATTTTTCAGGCATCACGTTTTATAAAACGGACAAAAATGGTCCTTTTTTATTTTTATTGGTTACCATTACTATTTTTTGTATTTCTTTGTTCATGCAAATTCCCCTTTCAAAGGATATCTAATCATATATTGTTGAAACCGATTTAACTTACTTAAAAAATACACGAGGTGCCTAGCTTTAATACAAGA
>NZ_BKZR01000053.1:0-20580 GCF_008974225.1 Weizmannia acidilactici
GTGGAAAAATATAATATTTTCAAATGAAAGTTTATTGTTAAAATTCTAATGGAAGCGTATAATCCAAATTGTAATAATATACCATAGGGAGAAGGCGAATAGGGATGAAAAGGTGGAGAAAAATTGCAGGGTGTATTGCCGTCAGTTCGTTGCTGCTTTTCGGCGCAGTTCCGCCTGTTACGCATGCGCAGACAAACAGCACTGTAAACGTCCAGCAGGCGGGGAGCCCGAAAGACGCAAAAATTTTTGGGGATTTGCCGGGGGATACCCAAGTTTCAGTCGATTTGGTCATGAAAATCCAAAATAAGGACAAGCTGGCGCAATTCATCAAGGAAACGACGACACCGGGAAACAAGAATTATAGAGATTATTTATCAGTTTCCGATTTTAGTAAATCATATGGCGCCAAACCGCAAGTAATTAAAAAAGTAACGGATTATTTAAAAAGTTATGGTATTGCAACAAGCGTTGAGCCGAATCACTTAATCATTAAAGCCAACGGGACGGCCGGCCAATTTAACAAGGCATTTTCGGTTCAATTGAAAAAAGAAAAATATAAAGGAAAAACTTTCCATGGAACAAAAGACAAACCGCGAGTTCCGGCAAGCATCGGGCATGACCTGCTCTGCATTTTAGGGTTGTCCAATTATTCGAATTTCAGTTCTCATGTAGTGAAAAGGGTTCCGTTAAGTAAAGGTGAAAGTGTTCCAACCGGCCCGCTGAACTTAACGCCAAACGATCTCATAAAACAATATCATGTCCAGCCGCTTTACGACAAAGGCGCTGCCGGGGATGGCCAAACGATCGGCATTGTGACCCTTGCCGACTTTAATACGGAAGATGCTTACAGCTTTTGGCAACAGCAGGGAATTTCTGTGAAAAATGACCGGATTACAAAAGTGAATGTGGACGGCGGTTCAGGTTGGGACGGATATGATGAAACGACGCTCGATGTTGAGCAGTCGGGTGCTTTGGCACCGCAAGCCGATATCCGCGTATATATTGGGCCAAACACGGATACTGGTTTTGCCGATGCATTTGCCGCAGCCATCGATGAAAATAAAGCACAGCAAATTTCCGTCAGCTGGGGCGAAAGCGAAATGGCTGTAAATTATTTGGTGCAATTGGAAGAAGAATCACCTGCATATGAAGAAGTGTTTAACCAGTTGTTTATGCAGGCTGCCGCCCAGGGTATCAGCATGTTCGCCGCTTCAGGGGATGAAGGGGCGTATGATGCGGTAAAGGAATTCGGTTTAACGTCAGGCGTTACAGGTGCATCATCCTTGTCTGTCGACACACCGGCGGACAGCCCGTACATTACGGCAGCGGGTGGAACAACATTGCCGTTTACGTTCCATTCCAATACGTATAATATTGATGTCACCAACAGCAAAGAACGTGCATGGGGCTGGGATTATCTCTATGACTATTTTGATGCACGCGGCTTCAATAATGTTGATTCATGGGCAAGCCGGTACCTTGCAGGGGGCGGCGGCGGTTTCAGCAAAGTGTTTGCGACGCCGTATTACCAGCAGAAAGTGCCGGGTGTCAATACGTTTACAGGCGTAAAACAATGGACGCCGAACAGCGACGAATCTTCCCTTACCCGTGACGAAACGCCGACGATTGTAAAAGGCACCGGAACAGGGCGGAACTTGCCGGATATCAGCATGAACGCCGACCCGTACACTGGTTATCTTGTATATTTCAGCGATCCGGGGGAACCGGGAGCATATGCGGGTTATGCCACTTACGGCGGGACAAGCTTTGTTTCTCCGCAGCTTTGCGGCCTTTCCGCTTTGATCAACAGTGCAAATGGTTCGCAAGCAGGTTTCTGGAACCCGCAGCTTTATCGTTTTGCCGTCCAGAAAGATTCGCCGCTGCACCCGCTAAACGATAGAGGTGCGACAAATGACAACGGTTTTTACACCGGAACGCCGGGAACAGTTTACAACCAGGCTACAGGGCTTGGGACACCGGACATTTTCGCACTTGCGAAAAAATTGAAATAAAGTTTAGATGACTGTTCCAGAAGTTTGGAACGGTCTTTTTCTATTTTTGTATAAAAATAGAAGCGGACATAGCGCATCTTCCATTAGCAGCGAGTGAGGGATAACTTGGCCAACATTATCCTCGTTTTTTATCTATTTTTAAAAAAGGTATTATTATAAAATAATAAAATATTTGTTTTTTCGATACAAACAATTGTTTTTTTAGAGAAAACATACTAAAATGAAATAGTAACTTGTTACAAAAACTGATAAAGGTATTTTATATGTTTTAAGAATTTTTGGTAGATTGGTGTATTCATGAATGCAGCAAACCATATCACGATCAAGATTGTAGCTGGAGTGAAAGGCATGGAAATAAAAGAATTAAACAGAGGCTTGCGGGCGCGCCATATCCAAATGATTGCGATCGGCGGCACGATCGGCGTCGGGTTGTTTATGGGCTCGGCAAGCACGATCAAGTGGACCGGCCCGTCAGTTCTTTTGGCATACGCCATTGCCGGCATTTTTATTTTTTTTATCATGCGCGCCATGGGTGAAATGATATACGTTGAGCCGAGTACAGGGTCATTTGCCACTTTCGGCCATAAATATATCCATCCGCTTGCAGGCTTTATAACAGCCTGGAGCAACTGGTTTCAGTGGGTCGTTGTCGGCATGTCGGAAATTATTGCTGTTGGTTCCTACATGCAGTTCTGGTTTCCGCATTTGCCGGCATGGATTCCGGGATTCATTGCGATGGTGATTCTCGGCACCGCCAATTTAGTTTCCGTAAAATCGTTTGGCGAGTTTGAGTTTTGGTTTGCCATGATCAAAGTGGTTACCATTGTTCTCATGATTGTCGCCGGCCTCGGCATTATCTTCTTCGGATTCGGTAACGGGGGGCATGCCGTTGGATTCTCCAATCTTTGGCAGCACGGCGGTTTCTTTACAGGCGGAGCAAAAGGATTCTTCTTTGCATTATCTTTGGTCATCGGAGCTTATCAGGGAGTCGAACTAATCGGGATTACGGCTGGCGAAGCGAAGGATCCGCGGAAAACTTTGACGAGCGCCATCCAAAACATCATATGGCGCGTGTTGATTTTCTATATTGGCGCGATTTTTGTTATTGTCACTGTTTATCCGTGGAATGAACTCAATTCAATTGGCAGCCCGTTCGTGGCGACTTTTGCTAAAATCGGGATTACAGCTGCGGCCGGCTTGATTAACTTTGTTATTATTACAGCGGCTTTATCCGGCTGCAACAGCGGGATTTATAGTGCGGGGCGCATGCTATATACGCTCGGGGTGAACGGCCAGGCTCCGAAAATTTTCACGAAAGTTTCCCGGAATGGGGTTCCGCTTCTGGGGACGGTTGGAGTTCTCGCTGGCCTTTTGATCGGCGTCGTTTTAAGTTATATCGCGCCGAAAAACTTATTTGTATATGTATACAGCGCAAGCGTGCTTCCGGGTATGGTGCCGTGGTTCGTCATTTTAATCAGCCAAATCCGTTTCAGGAAAATTAAAACGGCCAAAATGGCGGATCATCCTTTCAAAATGCCGTTTGCACCGGTTTCCAACTATTTCACGATTGCTTTTCTTCTTATGGTATTAATCGGCATGTGGTTTAACCCTGAAACAAAAGTTTCCTTGATCGCCGGAATCGTATTTCTCGGTGTTGTTGTCGCCGGCTATTACGTGTTTGGCGTCGGACACGCGGCTTCAGTTGCGGAAGAACCGGCTAAAAAGCAAAGCAAAAATTTACTGAACGAGTTAAAATAATGTTCTATAAAAAAAGGGGTTGTCCCAAGCCGGCAAATTGGCAAGGGCACCCCTTTTAAAATGCATTGCAATTGGTGATAGCAAATTTTACGAGAGATTTCTGCGGGAAAAGCAGGCCGGGGCGGGATCGTGCTGAGGCATTACACAAGGAGGCTTGCGGCTCGCGTGAAAGAACGTGAATTTCGGAGTAGTTCACAATCTGTGACCAATTTCCCGACCTGTTTTGCAGAATCAGTGGAAACTCCGGAAAAATCAGCGGACATGTCCAAAAAATCAGCGGAAAGATTCGAAAATCGGCGAAAAGTAGAAACAGCAGGAGAAAGAGCTGCAGTCCCCTTGAAAAATTCCTAACACAAACTTCTTTTCAAAATCCATGAGCCCGCCTGGTTTGTTATTAATTGAAAAAACAATTCAAACAACGGATAAAAAGGATTTCTTGACTTCAAGGTGTTACAGCATTAAAATGCTAGGAAACGGGGTGATGTATTGCAAACCATTCTGCATCTTTTACTGCTCAGCCTGGTTGAATTGGTAAATCTTCTGGGGATCATTATTTTGGTCGGGTTTATGCTCGGGTTTCTTGAAAAATGGACGGTACAAGTTTGGTTCCGTGCGTTCGGCTGGAAGGGCATAGCCGCAACAGCATGGCTCGGCACGCCCGCCCATGAACTCAGCCACGCCCTCATGTGCATTGTATTCGGGCACCGCATTACGGAGATCAGATGGCTGCAGCTGAACAGCGGGGATGGGACGCTTGGGTATGTCAGCCACCAATACAATCCAAATAGCATTTACCAAAAAGTTGGAAATTTTTTTATCGGAACGGCGCCTGTGTTTATGGGGATTTTAAATTTGACTCTCGGGATGCATATTTTAGTGCCGGAATCATACGTGCCTTTTGTTGATGCCGTATATGCCATGGTCCGCGAAGATAAGAGCGGCGGCTGTTCCCTTGCTTTGTTGGGCGGGTCCATCGCCGCAGTCACACAACATTTGTTCACAACAGAAAACTTCGCCAACCCACGTTTTTGGCTCTACTGTTTGCTTGCCGTATGCATTTCTTCGCATATTGCGTTAAGCGCGGCAGATTTAAAAGGTGCTTTCAACGGGTGCGTGACAATTTTCGGAGTAATCGTATTACTGAATCTGCTTTCCTTTGTATTTGGTTTTCATACGGATGATCTTATCGCCAAAATTGCGGCTTATAATTTGTATATCATTGCATTTTCAAGCGTCGCAATCCTTTTCTCGCTGCTTTGGCTGTTTGCGGGGATGGCCTTATGCTTGTTGAAGGGAAGGCGTACATAATAAAAAGGGGCTGCCCGATAAACCGGTAACCGGCAAGGGACACCCCTTTTCAAATTGCGTAATTTTTTGCTGATTGTGAAATTTATGAACATTTGCATAAATAGCTTGCAACATGTGTGAAAACGGGTAAATTTCGCGATCATCATATTATCCCGGCATGGGAAGGTCACTTTTAAGCGGCTGCCCCTGCCCGCTTCGGCTTGATGCTGATCAAAAACGAAGCCACACTGACGGCGATCAGAATAATGCCAAGCAGCAGGAACTTTGCCGGTGTAATTTGGCTGGCAAACACAATCCCCAGCACGACCGAAGAAAGGATCGAACCTAAGTACCGGCATGTCTGAAAAAGGCCGGAACTGGTGCCGACCATATTTTCCGGGGATTCTTCAAGCATTGCGGCCTGGAGGGCAACATTGCCGATGCCGTATCCGATGCCGAGAATAAACAGGATAATGCCCATGAGCCAAACCGGTGCGTTGACAAAGAAAAGCGCCATTAATACGGAACCGGCAATCATGGTGAGGGCGCCAATTCGGATCGGGCCGGCTGTACCGACAGCGTCTATCCATTTACCGGATGCGAGGGAAACGAGAATGCTTGCACCCGACATAAACAGCATCATTAAGCCGCTCGTATGCACGCTAAAATGCAGCCCGTCCTGGAAAAAGCTCGGCAGCCCGAAAAATAAGCAGTAGTTAAATAAATTCAGTACGATAAACTGGACATACACAATTGTTAAAGAAGGATGACGGGCCAAAAAGCGGACATCGATAAAAGGCGTTTTCGACTTCAATTCATACAAAATGAACAAAGCCAGCAAAACGGTGCCGGAAATTGCCGCCCACCATCGCACCGCTGTTTCAAGTGTTAATAGAAAATATAACAGCAGGACTAGCCCGGTTGCAAACAGGAAGATGCCCGCCCAGTCCAGCTGGTGGGTCACGTTTTTCAATGTGGCACCTTTTTTTGCCAGGTCTTTCGGAATCATAAACCAGCCGAGCAACAAGCTGACCGCGATAAAAGGGAAATTCACAAGAAAGATGGACGGCCAGCCCCCGATACCAATCAAAAGGCCGCCGACTGTCGGGCCGAGCGCAGTCATGGCAGAAGCGAAAATCGACAGCACCGCCAAAGCGGAAGCCTGGTTTTCGTGAATGTGCTTGCGGATCAGCGCCACCCCTGAAGGATAAATCGCGCTTGAACCGATGGACTGGAACAAGCGCATCACAAGCAGCACGAAAAATGCCGGGGCAAGCGGTGCTCCGAATGCCGAAACCGCAACGAGCAAAAGCCCTGCGAGAAATATTTTTTTACACCCAATCATATCGCCGATTTTCCCCGTCACAGGCTGTGCGACTGCACTTGCCAAATAAAAGGATGAAATCAGCCATGACACCGTTGGAAAACTTAAATGGAAGTCTTTCTGGATGCTGTGGAGGGCGAGCGAAATCATCGATGAGTTCAGCGGGTTCAACATCGTTCCGGATGCAATTGCCGTTAAAAATACTGTTCTTTTAGATAAAGCCATACGTTCATTCGCCTCACTCGTAATAGGAAACCTTTCCGACAGGCTATCCATTTCAATCTTTTTCATTCTTATAAAAACAGGAATATGATACTACAAATATTTTGGATATGCAAATATTAAGATGGTGAAGAATGCATCCCATTTTGAGATTGGCGCTTTTTCTGGCATAATAAAGAAGCAAAATCGATAGAATTGAGGTTGGAAGATGAAAGTAAAAATCAATCGCAACGCAGCAAAAGTGTTAAAGAATATGCTGAACTCGGAAGAGGCGGAAGGGAGAATGATCCGTGTTTATGTAACCCATATGCATGGCGATCATGCCCATTACGGCATTATGTTCGATACGCCGGGGGAGCATGACGAAATTGTGAAAACAGACAAGGATATTGATATTCTCCTTGATTCCCGCGAATCGTTTCTG
The DNA here is from genome assembly GCF_008974225.1 of Weizmannia acidilactici. Classification (NCBI taxonomy): domain Bacteria; kingdom Bacillati; phylum Bacillota; class Bacilli; order Caryophanales; family Bacillaceae; genus Heyndrickxia; species Weizmannia acidilactici. Next base: position 7,028 of record NZ_BKZR01000053.1, read on the forward strand.
GACGGCATCTGGATCCAATATTTTTATGTCCCGCAGGAAGAGTTTGTCATCACGAATCCGAGGATTGAGCGCGAGCACGGTCATCACCATCATCATTAATTTGAGAAACATTACAAAGATGAAAATTTTCCCAAAAATCCATTGACGGATTCCGGCAGGCGTGCTACAATATGGCTACTAAAATAAAGTACGGAAAGGAGGCTGCGTGCGATGAGAAGAATGCAAAACCCGCAAAAATTTGCACAATTCCATATGCACGCAGCCTTTGCGGTTTCTGCCTGACCGGGCTTTAAGTTGCAAGAAAGCCGCATGGCATGTTATGTGCGTCGCCTTGCGCATTTTTATGAAAGCATAGTATTGCTCGTCATAAAGAGCGTGCTGTGCTTTTTTGCATTTTTAAAGGAATTCAGCTGATCAGGCTGTTCTCATATTATCCGGCAAAAGAGAAGGAGAGGAAATGAGGAAAAGAATGGTTTGGCTTTTCAATTTTGCTGAGAAAGAGAGCGGATAGAAGAAAATTCGGAAGGAGGACGACGGTTTGTTTAGCGTACTGGGGAAATTGCGCTGGTTTTTTAAAACATACTGGAAAAGATATACGATTGCGGTTCTTGCGCTCTGCATCGTGAATTTGTTGGAAGTCGTTCCGCCGATGATTGTTGGCGATTCCATCGATAAGATTTTTAACGGGGGGATGACGGCGCAAATTTTTACCTATTATATTGCCGGAATGCTGGCCATTGCGGCTGCGCTGTACGGGCTGACGTACATATGGCAGTACAATTTGTTCGGCGGTGCGTTTATCGTGGAAAAAACGCTGCGTTCCCGGCTGATGAACCATTTTTTGAAGATGGCGCCCCCTTTTTTTGAGAAAAACCGGACGGGGGACTTGATGGCGCGTGCCACGAACGATCTGCGCGCGGTATCGCAGACGGCGGGCTTCGGTATCCTAACGCTTGTCGATTCGACAATGTATATGCTAACGATCATCATTACGATGGGCTTGCTTGTATCTTGGAAATTAACGCTCGTTTCCGTATTGCCGCTCCCTTTTCTTGCGGCAGGCATCAAAGTGCTGGGCGAAAAAATCCATAAGCGTTTTACGGTTGCCCAGGATGCATTCGGGGACTTAAATGACCGCGTGCTGGAGTCGGTGGCGGGCGTCCGCGTCATCCGTGCCTATCATCAGGAACAGGCGGATGAAGCGAAATTCCGGATGATGACAGAAGACGTTTATCACAAAAACATCGCGGTTGAAAAAATCGATGCGCTTTTTAATCCGCTCACGAAAATCATTACCGGGCTGAGTTATACAATTGGTCTTGCATACGGCACATATTTGGTCTTCCGGCAGCAAATCACCCTTGGGAATCTCGTCTCCTTTAATGTGTATTTGGGGATGCTGACATGGCCGATGTTTGCGATCGGCGAGCTGATGAATGTTATGCAGCGCGGCAATGCCTCACTCGACCGCGTGCAGGAAACATTGCGGTACGAGGAAGATGTGAAAGATCCGGATGTGCCGAAAACCGTTGAAAACCCGGATGAGATCGACTTCCGGAATTTTTCATTCCAATATCCGCAGTCCCGTAATAAGAATTTGCGGGACATCCATTTGCATATCCATAAAGGCGACACCATCGGGATTGTCGGGAAAACCGGAAGCGGCAAAACGACGCTGATTAAACAGTTGTTGCGCGAATATCCGCTTGGGAGCGGGGTGCTTTCGGTTTCCGGGACGCCAATCGAGGAACTGGAAAAAGGGAAAGTCCGTAGCTGGATCGGATATGTGCCGCAGGATCATATCCTGTTTTCCCGGACGGTAAAAGAAAACATTCTTTTCGGCGTAGACACGTCATCGGAAGAAGAACTACAGAAAGTGATCCGGATTACCGCTCTTGAAAAAGATATCGGGATGTTACCAAACGGATTGGATACGCTTGTCGGCGAAAAAGGCGTGGTGTTATCCGGCGGCCAGAAGCAGCGGATTTCGATCGCCCGGGCACTGATAAAAAACCCGGAAATTTTAATCCTCGATGATGCCCTTTCTGCAGTTGACGCGAAAACGGAATCGGCTATCATTGCGAACATCCGGAAAGAACGGCAAAATAAAACGACCATCATCGCGACACACCGGCTGTCGGCAATCGAACATGCGCAATGGATTATCGTCTTGGACGGGGGCCGGATAGCGGAAGAAGGCACGCATGAACAATTGCTTGAAAGACGCGGCTGGTATTATGAGCAGTACATGCGCCAGCAGGTCATTGCGTCGCACGAGGAGGTGAAAGCATAGTGGCTGCCAAACGTCTTATCCAATATGCGCTAACGTTTAAAGGCATCATTATTACCGCTTTGGCGGCGCTGATGGTGGCGGTTGGTGCTGATGTGCTTAGTCCGATCGTTTCAAAAAATATGATCGACCACCATATTACCGGGATTGAAAGCGAGTGGGTGGAAACGGCCAAGTCACCGCAGGCCGTAGCCTACGGAAGCCGTTATTATAAACGGTTAGCATATGCGTCTGAAGAGGAGAAAAAAGGGAAAAAGGTTTCAATCGTACAGGTTGGCAAAAACTTTTACTTCGCGGAAGGAAAAGTGGAAACCGACGGAAAGCATTCAATCCGGAACGGAAAAGTCTATGTCACCTATAACGGGAAAACAACAACCTATCCGGCTGTACGGTTGTCTTATTCGGAAGTGCTGCGTTTTTACAGTCCGGAAGTCCCATATATTATCAACCTACTAGTCCTATATTTTGCCCTCTACATTGTGTCGGGCCTCGGTCAGTTTGCACAGTATTTTTATCTGCAAAAAGCGGCAAACCGGATCATCCAGAAAATGCGCAACGATGTGTTCAGCCATCTGCAAAAGCTGCCGATCCAGTTTTTTGACAATTCGCCGGCCGGAAAAATCGTTTCGCGCATTACGAATGATACGGAAGCCATCCATGAGCTGTATGTGGCCGTGCTGTCGAATTTTTTCAGCGGCGCCATTTATATCATTGGTATCTATATTGCGATGTTTTTACTTGATTGGAGGCTCGCGATGATCTGCACGGTTTTAATCCCGGTTTTGTTCATTTGGATGCGGGGGTACAGAAAGTTTGCACAAAAATATAATTACATGATCCGTTCCAAAGTAAGCGAAATGAACGCGATGATCAATGAATCGATTCAGGGGATGCCGGTTATCCAGGCTTTCCGCCGCGAAAAACAAACGAAGAATGCTTTTGAAAAACTGAATGGGACGCATTTCCGCTACCAAAAAAAATTGCTTGTTTTGAATTCCTTGTCGTCCCATAACTTAACCGGTATTTTGAAAAACTTGGTGCTCGTCTCGTTCCTCTGGTATTTCGGGCACGATGCGGCTTCAGGGCTTGTTTCGGGGCTATCGGTCGGCCTGCTGTATGCGTATGTGGATTATATTAACCGGTTGTTTAACCCGATCAGCAATATTGTAAACCAGTTTGGTAATTTGGAGCAGGCAATTGTTTCCGGCGAACGGGTTTTTAAACTGCTGGGCGAAAAAGGAGAAGATGTTAGCAGCGAAGCAGTGCCGCGCTTTAAAGGCCATGTCGTTTTTGACCATGTATACTTTGCCTACAAAGAAAATGAATACGTGCTAAAGGACATCGATTTTGAAGCAAAACCGGGCGAAACAGTTGCGCTTGTCGGTCATACCGGTTCCGGAAAAAGCTCGATCATGAATGTGCTGTTCCGGTTTTATGACTGTACGAAAGGCGAAATCCGCATTGACGGCACCGATATCCGGTCGCTTCCCCGGCAGACTGTGCGCGAACATATGGCGATTGTGCTTCAGGACCCGTACTTGTTTACAGGCACCATTTATTCGAACGTGAGTCTTGGCGATCCGCGCATTACACGGGAAAAAGCAGCCGCTGTTTTAAAAGCAGTCGGCGCCGATAAAGTGCTTGGGAATCTTGAAAAAGGGCTGGATGAGCCGGTGATCGAAAAGGGAAGCACCCTTTCTTCCGGCCAGCGCCAATTGATTTCTTTTGCGCGCGCGCTCGCTTTTGACCCTGCCATTTTAATACTGGATGAGGCAACTTCAAATATTGATACGGAAACTGAAACGCTAATACAGGAAGCAATGGATGTGCTGAAAAAAGGGCGCACAACTTTCATCATCGCCCACCGATTGTCCACAATCAAAAATGCGGACCAGATTTTGGTGCTGGACCGCGGCCGGATTGTTGAACGGGGAAACCACGAGGAACTGATGGGAAGAAAAGGTAAGTATTACCAAATGTATCAGATGCAGCACGGAAACCGGGCGGAAGAAGCAGGTTAATGGGCAGGGCGCACCGTAAATGCCGGTGGTGCGCCTTGTGAATAGGTAAATGTTTATTCCCTTTTTGCCGTTTTTGGTAAAATAGAATATAGAAGAAACTTCATATCGTCCGGGAAGGGAAATATGATGAAGAAGGGAAGTGATCGTTTGCCAATTATGGAAGATGAAGAAAGCTATGTGATCCATGAACTGAGCCAAAGCCTGGTTGCGGCGAAGCACACGACCGTCTTTACAGGTGCCGGAATGTCGACGGAAAGCGGGCTTCCTGATTTCCGTTCATCCACAAAGGGGTTATGGAAAAAAGTGCATCCTGAAACGGTTGCAAGCGTATCGGCGATGAATGAAAACGTGCAAAGTTTTATTGATTTTTATTACGAGCGGATGAAAAGCCAGCAGCAAGTGGAGCCCCATGCCGGCCATACCATTTTAGCCGTTTGGGAAAAACAGGGGCTGATTTCATCCATTATTACGCAAAATGTTGACGGACTGCACCAGGATGCCGGCAGCAGCAATGTCATCGAATTGCACGGCACTTTGAGAAAATGCCATTGCAACCGCTGCGGCAAGGAGTATCCGGATACGGCCTTTCTGAAAGGTGATTACAAGTGCGCTTGCGGCGGATTGATCCGGCCTTCCGTCGTTCTATTCGGCGAGAGCCTGCCGTTTGATGCGTTTTACAAGGCAAGCGAAGAAACGGAACAGGCCGACCTCTTTATCGTGCTCGGTTCCTCGCTTTCAGTGACGCCGGCCAACCAGTTTCCGCTTGCCGCAAAGAAAAACGGCGCGAAGCTGGTTATTGTCAACATGGAACCGACGGAACTGGATTATGCGGCGGATTTGGTGATAAGGAACTGGAAAATCGGTGAACTGCTTGAAACGGTAAACCGGTTTGTTTAAAAAATTTACCCCCCGCGTATTACAGCGGGGGCTTTTGCTTACTCTTTAAATCCGGTGTTGGCTTTTACCGTTACTTCCGCGAACCGTTTTGCATCCTGTTTATTGGAAGCAACAGCCAATATAGGAGCCGATAAATCCGATCGGAACGGAAAAAATCGCCGGATTGGTCAGCGTGATGAGCGGGTTCACGGAAAAATGGCCGCCCCTTCAACAGGGAAAAACACATTCGGGCTGACCGCCACCAGTACAAGTGAAGAGATCAGGCCGCAAAGCATACCTGTGATCGCGCCTGCGGTATTAAATTTTTCCAATAAATCGTATAAATCATGACCGGCAAATTTGCGCTCTCCGCCACGCAAAAGGCAAGCGTAACGAGAAAAGCTACGTTCATTTCCTGCGCAAACAATGCGAGCAACGAAAATACCGCAACACCGATGGAAGCATAACGGGCCGCAAGCATCTGCTGTTTCTCAGACACCTGTCCTTTTTTAACAATTTGGCCGTAAATATCATGCACAAATGCTGATGCACCGGAAAGCACAAGGCCGGAGACCACCGCCAAAATGGTTGCAAACTACAGCACAACGTGATAAGCGACAAGATAACCGAAGCTGTAGAAAAATCCGTCAATCCCGTTTAAAGCAATCATTCCGGAAATGCCGAGGAAAGAAGCCGCGGATAAATAATTGCCGGCAATCGCCATGCCGTTTTGCCAGCCACTTAAGCCCCCGCCCGCCGTGTAAAATTCGTTAGCGGTTTTCGTGTGTTTTGTGGCGTAGTAAGTGATGACGAGCGTCAAGGCAACAATAATGATAACGATTTCATTCATACAACTTTATCCCCCTTTTGCATATGCTTATCAAGGACATCCTGCGCCAGCCGGTCAATGGTCAAAAAAGCGGTTTTCTGACGTATACGGTACATAAGATCCAAGTCATCACAAATTGAGAAATTGCAAATACCCAGGTTCATGTAATATCACCGGCATACGGACGGTTCAACACTTTAGAATATGAGGTTAAAACGGGAAGGGAGAAATAAAAAACAAGAAAGAAGGCGGTAAGCGGTACTATAAATTTCTTTTTCTCTGCCATCAGCTTTTAGAGTTTGGGACTTGATGCAATCTGTTCAAAATCCACATTTGACGAATGATTGCGTACCAATTTCTCCATAAATGCGACTCTTTTTGATGGAATTTCCCCTAATCGTAACGGATTGTTCACAAAATTGCAATGTTATTTTTAGATAATTAAAAAAATAAAATGCGACCACAGAATAGTTTACGAAAAGAATGATTTGTGGAAGAAAAAATATGATTGCAATGCCGTTTATACGCGTATAAATGAAAAAAACGAATGAGAGGTGCAGAATGCCGATTTTTGTAAATGAAAAAACGCAGGAATTTCATCTGCAGAATAATGGGATCAGTTATATTTTTGGCGTCATCAGCGAGAGCGGGCAGCTGGAGCACTTATATTTCGGGAAAAAAATCCGCCACCGCCCGTCTTTCCAACATTTAAAGGAAAGAAGAAGGCACAGTGCTTCGACGAACCGCATTGAAGGCAGCTATACGACATCCCTCGAATACATCAAACAAGAATACCCTGCTTACGGCACAACAGATTTCCGTATGCCTGCATATGAAATCAGGGACAAAATGGGGAGCACCATTTCTGATTTCCGTTACCGGGGGTATTCGATCCGTAAAGGCAAGCCGAAACTTGAAGGACTGCCGGCAACCTATACAGAAAACATCCATGAGGCGGAAACGCTTGAAATTTATTTGTTTGACGATGTGCTTGGGGGGGAGCTGATTTTATTTTATACCATTTTTAACGGCTGGGACGCTATTACCCGTCATGCGGTTTTTTCAAATAAAGGCGGGGAACGTTTTTATTTAAATGCAGCGATGAGCGCAAGCATTGATTTTCCTGATTCCGATTTTGAAATGGTTACACTTGCCGGGGCATGGGCGCGCGAGATGGATGTGCAGGCAAAGCCGCTGGGGAGGGGAATCCAATCTGTATACAGCGCAAGAGGGGCAAGCAGCCACCAGTTCAACCCTTTTCTTGCGCTGAAAAGGCCGGATGCGACAGAAGGAAGCGGGGAAGTATACGGCTTCAGTCTTGTGTACAGCGGAAATTTTCTTGCCCAAGTTGAAGTCGATAACTTTCACGTGACACGTATCATGATAGGTATTCATCCGTTCCAGTTTAAGTGGAAACTGAATCCGGGCGAAACTTTTACAACGCCGGAGTGTGTGATCGTCTATTCCGTCCGGGGCCTGAATGGTATGAGCCAAACGTACCATGAACTGTACCGCACCCGTCTTGTCCGCGGCATTTGGCGGGATAAACCACGTCCGGTTTTATTCAATAATTGGGAAGCAACCTACTTCCGTTTTACTGAAGAAAAGATTTTGACGCTTGCAATGGAATCAAAAAAATTAGGGATTGAGCTGTTTGTGCTTGATGACGGCTGGTTCGGCAGGCGGGACAATGACAAAAGCTCCCTCGGGGACTGGGAGCCGAACCTTGAAAAACTACCGGGCGGAATCAAAGGGTTGTCGGAAAAAATCGAGGCGCTCGGTATGAAATTCGGCCTTTGGTTCGAACCGGAGATGGTGAACAAAGATTCCAATTTGTACCGGAAGCACCCGGATTGGGTCATCTCAGTTCCAGGCAGGCCGATGTCGCACGGACGGAACCAATATGTGTTGGACTTTACCCGGGACGAGGTCGTGGATTATGTTTTTGAAGCGATGAGCAGAACAATCCGGGAATCGAAAATTTCTTATATCAAATGGGACATGAACCGGAATATGACGGAAGTATTTTCAAAAGCATGGCCGAAAAGCAGGCAGGGGGAAATTTTCCACCGTTATATTCTCGGGGTGTATAAGCTATACGAAAAATTAATTTCACATTTTCCAAATATACTTTTTGAATCATGCGCAAGCGGGGGAGGGCGGTTCGATCCGGGCATGCTGTATTATGCGCCGCAGACTTGGGCGAGTGATGACACGGATGCGGTCGAAAGATTGAAAATCCAATATGGAGCATCACTCGTTTATCCGCTTTCCTCCATCGGCAGCCATGTATCCGCTGTGCCGAACCATCAAACAGGAAGGATCACGCCGCTTGAAACACGGGCAAATGCCGCTTATTTCGGCGCCTTCGGCTATGAACTCGATCTTACGTCTTTAACCGTTGAAGAAAAAACCGCCATAAAAAAACAGATCGCTTTTTTCAAAGCAAAACGTGCCCTGTTCCGATTCGGCCGCTTTTACCGTTTGTTAAGCCCGTTCCCCTCCAATGAAGCTGCCTGGATGGCCGTATCCTCGGACCAAAAGGAAGCGGTCGTGGGATATTACCGGGTACTGGCACAGCCGAATCCGCCTTTTTCACGCATCCGGCTTGCGGGGCTTGATCCGGGGATGCTGTATGCGGTGGATGGATACGGCGAACCGGTTTATGGCGATGAATTGATGCAAGTTGGCCTCCTCCTTGATAAAATAGAAACCAAAGGTGATTTTGTATCATCCTTGTATTGCATCCGTGCTGCCGAAAAAGACGGATAAATATATGGTATATATCAATAAAAACGGGCAAGGGTAACCCTTTTCCCGTTTTTACCTTTTTTTCAATTGTTCCTGCGCCAAGCGGACCAATTCTTTCACCATGCTCCCGCCGATCGGCCCCTCGATTTTGCCGACCTGTTCGGCGGTTAATCTTCCGTTGTAGCCTTTTTGGAGTGGAATCCCCTGGACATCCGCTACTACAAATTTTACGTCGTCCGGCTGGTCCGCATCGGTATGGAACCCCTGTTTTGCCATAACATCCGCTTTAAAGCGGTCGAGCGCATTCCTGGATCCTGCAACGAGCGGCTTTCTTTTTCTTCTAGGTATCGTATCACCTCTTTTTTAATATGTGAAACGAGTGCGGTTTTCATTCCGAATGCTCCCGCGGAAAAGTCTATATTTTTTGCAAAAATCTTAAAGGATATTTAAAACTTATATCGAATATTTGTATAATATAAACTGTAATAATACAGTAAACTCAAAGGGAGTATGCAACATGAAAAAGGCTTTTTTCGGTGCATTGCAGATCGGTTTGCTCTGGGTGATATACGAAATCGGGCTGGAAGCGGTTAAAATGCTGCATTTGCCGATACCGGGGAATGTGTTCGGCATGCTGCTGCTTTTTCTATTGCTTGCAACAGGCATATTGAAATTGCAGTGGATAGATATGGGCGCCACCTGGATATTAAAGCATTTATCATTCTTTTTTATCCCGATCTCTGTCGGGCTGATGACGCTCGGTACCGTTTTTATCCATGAGGGGCTTGTGTTGTTTCTGATCTTGGCTGTCAGTGCGGCAGCCGGCATTTTGGGGACGGGGATTTCCGCACAATTTTTGGCAAGGAGCCGTGAGGAAAGCCATGAGCAGCAGCATAGCCACTCTTTATAGCATTTTCGTGACCGTGTTTGTCTATTTGTTGTCTTTACGGTTATCGAAAAAATACCCGTCCCCGTTTACAACACCTGTTTTTTTCAGCACAGTTGCCGTGATACTCATCCTGTTGGCCAGCCATGTCCCTTACAAAGAATATCTACCCGCAAAAGGACTGATGACTTATTTTCTCGGCCCGGCTACGGTCGCGCTTGCCGTGCCGCTTTATAAAAACAAGGCCATCCTGCTCCACTATTCGATGCCGGTATTGGGCGGCATGCTTTCAGGCAGTGTGCTCACCGTCGGGATTGCGTTGATCCTCGCGAAAGTGTTCCGACTGTCCAATTATATTTTTGCTTCTCTTGCGGTTAAATCGATCACGGTTCCGGTAGCGAGCGAAGTGGCAAAAATCATCGGTGGAAACCAGGTGCTTGTCGCCGGTTTTGTTATGATTACAGGTATGCTCGGGGCAATGTTCGGTTTGAAACTATTGACATGGGCCAAAATTGATGACCCGATCTCCAGGGGGCTTGCGCTTGGAACCATTTCCCACGGCATCGGCACCGGTGAAGCCGTTAAGGAAGGCGACCTGCAGGGGGCCGTGTCGGGTGTTGCAATGGGTTTAACCGCGATTTTGACTTCTTTTATCCTCCCGTGGTTTTTTTAAGCGGGATGAATATATTTTTACAAAAGTGGGGTAGATGCATATGATGAACACGCCGCTTTTGCTCTCTTCCTTAATAGAGAGGGCTGAGCGCTACTTTCCGAGGAAACTGGTGGTGTCGCGGACGCACACCGGCATACAGCGGATACCGTATGCCGAGATTGCCAAGCGGACGCGCCGGCTTGCCAGCGCCTTGGAAAAGCTTGGCATGAAAAAAGGCGACAGGATCGGGTCTTTTGCCTGGAACCACCACCGCCATTTAGAAGCGTATTTTGCAGTGCCGTGCCGTGGGGCTGTCCTGCATATGGTGAATATCCGGTTGTCGGAAGACCATCTTGCTTATGTCATCAACCATGCGGAAGATAAAATTCTTTTAGTGGATGTTGATCTCGTTCCTCTCATTGAAAAAATCTGTGACAGGCTGAAGACGGTGGAGCATTTCGTTATCATGAGCGATAGCAAAACGCTTCCGGAAACAACGCTTTACCCTGTATCTTCTTATGAAGCAATTTTGAATGAAGGAGATGAAGATTACCCGTTTTTGCATGGCCTCGATGAAAATGCGCCTGCTGCCATGTGTTATACTTCGGCAACTACCGGTTACCCGAAAGGTGTTGTCTATTCCCACCGCGGCCTTTACCTTCACAGCATGGCGCTAGGCCTTGCGGATAATCTTGGTGTTTGCGAACAAGATGTGGCGATGCCGGTCGTCCCGATGTTTCATGTGAATGCATGGGGTCTGCCGTATGCCGCCGCCTGGTTCGGCGCAACACAGGTGCTTCCCGGCCCGTCTTTTACACCGGAGCTGCTGGCTGGACTGATTGAAAAAGAAAAAGTGACAATTACGGCTGGCGTCCCGACGATATGGATCGGCATGCTGAAAGTGTTACAGGAAAAACAATACGATATCAGCAGCCTGCGTCTCATTGTCAGCGGGGGAGCAGCATCACCAAAAGGGCTGATCCGCGCTTACGAGGAAACATACAAAGTGCCGTTTATGACCGGATACGGGATGACGGAAACTTCTCCGATTGTCTCCGTTGCATCCTTAAAAAGCAGCATGAAAGATGATACGCTGGACCAAATTATTGAAACGAGGGGAAAAACAGGCCTGCCGGTTCCCGGGGTTGAAGTAAAAGTCGTAAATGAAAAAGGGGAAGTGCCATGGGACGGGAAAACGATGGGCGAACTTACCGTTAGGGGCCCTTGGATTGCGGATGAATATTACCGTGACAACAGTAGGCATGAAGCCTTTAAAAATGGTTGGTTATTTACCGGGGATATTGCGGTTATCGACGAAGAAGGCTACTTAAAAATTACCGATCGAACAAAAGACTTGATAAAAAGCGGAGGTGAATGGATTTCTTCCGTTGAACTCGAAAACGCTCTCATGTCCCATGAAGCAGTGTTCGAAGCGGCGGTCATTGCTGTCCCACATCCGTTATGGCAGGAACGCCCGCTCGGCTGCGTCGTTTTAAAAAACGGCTATGAAAATAAAGTCACCGCCCAAGTGTTGAAAGATTATTTGAAAAAGCAGTTTGCCTCGTGGTGGATCCCGGATGACATTATATTCGTAAAAGAGATCCCAAAAACCTCGGTCGGCAAATTTTTAAAGCGGGCGTTGCGCGAACAGTTGCAGAACCATTATGCGAGCGCCCAATAGAAGGGCAAAAGCCGGAATCTTCCCGTGGATTTCGGCTTTTACATTCGGTATGATATAAAGGAAAGATGTGAAAGGGAAACGAGAAAGGACTTATACGGAAATGCCAAAATCATCCAAGAGGAAACAGAACCGGCGCAAAACATTCATCATCCTATTGATCCCGGTGTTGGTCATCGGCTATTACTTGATTTCCCATGAAGAAAAAATAGAGAAAAAATACAACTCCTACATACCGAAAAAATATATGGCAATATACTTGGAAGCACAAAAAGTTTACGGGGTTCCCTGGTATGTGCTTGCTGCCCATCACCGGGTTGAAACGAGATTTTCAACATTGAAGCCAATGGTTTCACCGGCCGGGGCAGAGGGGCCGATGCAATTTATGCCGTGCACTTTTGTCGGATGGAAGCACCCGTCATGCAGCGGGCTTGGAAAAGGGAATATCCCCGAAAAGGAAAAAACGGACCCGGCTGTAATCAAAAAGTACGGGGGATACGGCATCGATGCGGACGGGGACGGGAAGGCGGACCCGTTTGACGATAAAGACGCCATCTTTAGCGCGGCAAATTACCTTGCGAAAAATGGCGCGGCGGACGGCCAGATTGAAAAAGCCGTCTACTCCTACAACCACAGCAACAAATATGTATCCGAAGTGATGTATTATGTCCGCCTGTATAAAAAAGAAGGCGCGCAGGAAGTAAACCGGTAAAAAAGGGCGGGACCGTCCGCCCTTTTCCATTATGCTTTTCTGGCAGTTCTTAAAATAAAGCTCAATACAAAAACAAGTATGATGGCGCCGATCAGAGCTGGAATAATCGCCATACCTGCAACGGCCGGGCCGAAATTCCCGAAAATTGCGCCCCCGAGCCATGCGCCGATGATTCCCGCAATAATATTGCCGATGATACCGCCCGGGATATCCCTGCCTAAAATGAGGCCTGCAAGCCATCCAATAATCCCACCTATGATTAAATATAAGATAAACGACATTTTACCATTCCTCCTATTCTTTCTATATGGGGCTAAACATAAAGGACAGTATTCAAAAACGTCTAAAATTTACACATTTTTGCGTGCACCGGTGAAGGCGGGGCCAGTCCCTGCCTGCTTGAAGTCTTACATATCGTGTCCTGCGTTATGTTTTTGCCTCGTATGGTTGCGGTTTTTTACTTTTTTTGACCCGCTTAAGGGTTCTGGCTGCCCGCCGTTGTTTACTTTCGGCTGGTTTCTGTGCATATCGTTGCTGTCGTTTTTGTTTGTCAAATTCCATCCCTCCTTCAATATAGTACAATTATCTCTTGATATCTCACTCATTCTCAAAATTTCATAGGTATTTGATTCACACCTAAATAGTTTTCACACCTTTAAATGGATATAGACAGAATTTTCTTACATGATGAATCCCATCCTAACAACCAAATTGGTTATATTTGGTAATCAAAAGAATATAACCGTGCGTAAATACTCCACACAACTCACGGTCGCTCACCCTCCTACATCTCCCAAGATTTGGGGCCCACACATTCCTCCGTCCTGCGTATCCATGAGGTGGAGGCCGGATATGCTT
>NZ_BKZR01000054.1:0-19142 GCF_008974225.1 Weizmannia acidilactici
GTTACAGATACATCATGGATGCGACCGATGGGTGCCGCTGAATCCCAAATGAATCAATTTTCCAAGCGACTAAAACAGGGGTACAGTTGGGGACTAGCCGGCCTCCATTCAATGGCTACAGCCATGGTTCATCGCTTTGAAGGGACCCTTTATGAAGCCATAGCTGATTCGACAAAAGAGAACGAAAAACCGGATAAGAAAATCAATATCAAGCAGTGGCTGAAAGTAAAAACTCGAGAATCAATAGGAGCCGTTATGGGGCATTTGCCTGCATTGGAAAGCCGGGATCAAGGAAAGCCGTATATAGAAGCTCTAAAAGGGCTGGCAGGATATCAAGGAATTTTTTGACCTTTATCCGTTTAGTTTCTCGTTTTTCGCCCTATAAGCCCATTAAGCCATCCGTGTTGCGGGCTTCAAGAGCGAGCATGCGAGGGCGAAGCCTTTACCCTTGAAGAGCCGAAACAGATGGTTAAAATAAAAAAGGCGAAAATCGAATATCGAAGGTTGAGAGGGACCTCCCGCAAAAACTTGACTCACTCAACAGGTTTCAAAACTTGATAATTGCGTCCATTTCCTATACGCTTAAGGGAAATGAGTGTTTAGACGATGGAGGGCCCAAATTATGGACAGATGGGAAGAAATCGATACATATGCCAAACAGTGGATCAAGGAAGCTGGGAGCCGGATTATCGGTTCACTTTCATCTCCGCTTAGAATTGAGACAAAATCGAACCGGAATGACCTTGTCACAAATATTGATAAAGAAACCGAACAATTTTTGATACAAAAAATCCGTACAACCTTTCCGGGCCACCGGATATTGGGTGAAGAAGGGTTCGGCGAAGATGTGAAAGATGCCGGCGGGATCATTTGGATTTTGGATCCAATTGACGGCACGGTCAATTTTGTCCATCAAAAAGTAAATTTTATGATATCAATCGGCGTATACGAAAATGGAGAAGGCAGATTAGGTTATATTTATGATGTGGTCCGCCAAGAGTTGTATTCCGCCTGGAAGGGCAGGGGTGCTTATTTTAACGGGGCCCGGTTGCCGAAGCTGAAGGAAAACCGGCTGGAAGATACGATCCTTGCGCTAAATCCTTTTTGTATCGTGGAAAACAGAATCATAGATCCAAAAAAGCTTGCATCATTGGTGAGGAATGTGCGCGGAACCCGCTGTTACGGTTCTGCAGCCCTAGAACTGGCCTATGTGGCAGCGGGCAGGCTGGATGCTTATGTCACAATGCGGTTGTCTCCATGGGATTTTGCGGCCGGAAAAGTGATTGTGGAAGAAGTGGGTGGTATTGTGACGGACATATACGGGCGCCCGCTCAATATTCTTGAAAACAGCTCCGTATTTGTCAGCAAACCGAAATTGCATGAGACGATTTTAGAGCGATATTTGAAAGAATAGCCCCCGCACTTCTTTCTTATTGTCCGGCTGCGGTGCCTAACGGCTAGCGTACTTCTATGCCTTTTCCTCACAATAAGCCAACACGGTTCGCCTTAAGAGTTCACTGTGTTTCTTTTATCTCAGTCAAAGGCTAGGAAGTACGTTCGCCGTTGAGCGAGTCGCCTCCGATTTTCTTACAATTTCCCCTCTTCCCGCCATCTTTTCTTTGTTTTAAACCCGAATCCCATGATAAGGAGAAGGGCGGCGGTGCAGCCAAGAATGCCGATGACACTTTGGGCGCCGATGGCAATGCCGATGCCGCACATGGAAAGAAATGCTGCGAGCGCAAAGAAGACAAATACCCACTTGATTTCCTGCATAAATTCCCCTCCCTTTTCTCTTATTTTACCGAAAAAGTTTTAGCAAAGCCAGCATTGTGTTATAATAATCCAGTTAAGGATATATACTAACAAAGATTCGTGTTTAGGCAGGAGGAAATTTTTTTGAATAAAAGAGAAGATTTACGCAACATTGCCATTATTGCTCACGTAGACCATGGGAAGACAACACTCGTCGACCAGCTGCTGAAGCAATCCGGTACGTTCCGCGCCAATGAGCATGTCGAAGAACGCGCATTGGATTCCAATGACTTAGAACGTGAAAGAGGAATCACCATCCTTGCCAAAAATACGGCAGTTCACTATAAAGATAAAAAAATCAACATTTTGGACACACCGGGGCATGCCGACTTTGGCGGCGAAGTAGAACGGATTATGAAAATGGTGGACGGTGTACTGCTTGTTGTCGATGCATATGAAGGCTGCATGCCGCAGACGCGTTTTGTTCTGAAAAAAGCGCTCGAACAAAACCTCACGCCAATCGTTGTTGTCAATAAAATCGACCGTGAGTTTGCACGTCCTGAAGAAGTGGTCGATGAAGTGCTCGAATTGTTCATTGAACTCGATGCAAATGATGAACAATTGGAATTCCCGGTTGTGTACACTTCGGCGGTCAACGGGACGGCTAGCCTTGACCCGGATCCGGCCAAACAGAAAGAAAACATGAAAGTCCTGTTTGATACGATTATCGACCACATTCCGGCACCGGTTGACAACCGCGAAGAGCCGCTGCAATTCCAGGTTGCGCTGCTTGATTATAATGACTATGTCGGCCGTATCGGGATCGGGCGCATTTTCCGCGGAAAAATGCATGTCGGACAGCAGGTGGCTTTAATGAAACTGGACGGCAGCGTAAAACAGTTCCGCGTGACGAAAATGTTCGGATTCTTTGGGTTGAAGCGTGAAGAAATCCAGGAAGCATACGCAGGGGACTTGATAGCAGTGTCGGGCATGGAAGATATCAATGTCGGTGAAACGGTTTGCCCGATTGACCACCAGGAAGCATTGACGCCTTTGCGCATTGATGAGCCAACTTTGCAGATGACATTTCTTGTGAACAACAGTCCGTTTGCCGGCCGTGAAGGGAAATTTGTCACCGCACGTAAAATTGAGGAAAGATTGCGCTCCCAGCTGCAAACCGATGTCAGCCTGCGCGTTGAGAATACAGACTCTCCGGATGCGTGGATCGTTTCCGGGCGCGGCGAACTGCATTTGTCCATTTTGATAGAAAATATGCGCCGTGAAGGGTATGAACTGCAGGTTTCAAAACCGAAAGTGATTATTAAAGAAATTGACGGCGTCAAATGCGAGCCGGTGGAACGCGTCCAAATCGATACGCCAGAAGAATATACAGGTGCAATCATTGAATCACTCGGTTCGCGC
Source organism: Weizmannia acidilactici (assembly GCF_008974225.1). Taxonomy (NCBI): domain Bacteria; kingdom Bacillati; phylum Bacillota; class Bacilli; order Caryophanales; family Bacillaceae; genus Heyndrickxia; species Weizmannia acidilactici. Next base: position 3,175 of record NZ_BKZR01000054.1, read on the forward strand.
AAAGGCGAAATGCTCGATATGATCAATAACGGAAACGGACAAGTCCGCTTAATTTTCAATGTTCCGGCCCGCGGCTTGATCGGCTATACGACGGAATTCATGACGCTTACCCGTGGATACGGCATTTTGAACCATACATTTGATTCGTACCAGCCGATGCAGCCCGGCCGTGTCGGAGGGCGCAGAAACGGCGTGCTCGTCTCGATGGAAACGGGCAAAGCGACCACGTACGGCATGATGCAGGTGGAAGACCGGGGAACTTTGTTTGTTGAGCCGGGTACGGAAATTTATGAAGGCATGATTGTCGGGGAAAACTCCCGCGAAAACGATATTGCCGTAAATATTACGAAGGCGAAACATGCAACAAATGTACGCTCGGCAACAAAAGACCAGACAGCTGTCATTAAAAAACCGAGGATTATGTCGCTTGAACAAGCACTCGAGTATTTGAATGATGACGAATACTGCGAGGTGACGCCGGAATCGATCCGGCTGCGCAAGAAAATCCTGAATAAGAGCGAACGCGAAAAGGCGCAGAAACGGCAAAAAGCAGCAGAGAATGTATAAGCAAAGAATAGAGGACCGCCCGAACGGCCCTCTTTCTTTTCAAAAACAAAGGGGAAAAGGGGAGAATTAATGACAAACGAAGCGGTTCATCACCATCTTTCATTTTTTGCGTCGTTGTACAAAGTGGATGAAAATCCTGATTTGGGCATGTGGTTGTTGTATGCAACAATTACGGTTCTTTGCATGATTGTATACCGGCTCGGCTTTGCGCGGAAGCTGCCGGTGTTGAAAAGTGCTGTCATTTATGTGCTGATGATGTTGGGCTGCACACTGCTGACTTTTTTTTCTATTTTTTTGCCGGTCGCGGAAGCCCTGTTTATCGCGGCGATTGTGCTCGGCATTTACAAAATCCGGCTCCGCCAAAGCAAAAAAACCGACAAAGAAGAACGTTTTCCGACGTGAACAGTCTGATTGCACTTCCGGGTTTCGGGAGTGTTTTTTATTTCTGGCTATGTTCGTGATCAATGTTGATGATCGTTGAATCCGCATCTTGTCCGCTTATCGCGCAGATTCCGGAGAAAAAGCACATTTCTACTTTCCACCCCCAGCCCTAAGCTTTGGCAAATGCTTCTAAGTTTCCCATCCTGCACATATACTTTAGCAGTGCCTGAACTTTGTCCAAACACCCAGATGAACAGGTAACACCATCCTCACATAAAATAAAAATAATCCGAGTGAAGCAGGGGGCATCGATTTGAAGAAAATATACGTCTTGGATACCAATGTATTGCTCCAGGATCCGTACGCCATTTTTTCTTTTGAGGATAATGAAATCGTCATACCCGCTGTTGTACTTGAAGAAGTCGATTCCAAAAAAAGAAATATGGATGAAATCGGAAGAAATGCGCGCCAGGTATCTAAATTAATAGACAGTTTCCGGCAGGCGGGAAAACTGCATGAGAAAATTCCGCTCGAAAATGGCGGTGTGCTCCGCATTGAATTGAACCACCGCTCATTTCAGCAGCTGCAGGATATTTTCGTGGAAAAAACGAATGACAACCGGATTCTGGCGGTCGCCAAAAACTTATCAATGGAAGAAGAAACGAAAGAAAACGGGCGCCCGGTCATTTTGGTCAGCAAGGATGCGCTTGTCCGCGTGAAAGCAGATGCGCTCGGTCTGCAGGCGGAAGACTTTTTAAATGACCGTGTGGTAAGTCTTGACCATATTTATACAGGGCTTTTGGAAATGTACATCAGCCCGGATTTGCTGCAGCGTTTTTACGAGCACCATGAACTGGCATTAAGCGAAATTGCCAACCATCCGTTTTACCCGAACCAGTTCCTCATCATGAAAGATGCGCACGGCAGTTCTGCTTCTGCAATTGGAATGGTTGACCAAACCGGAAATACGGTCAGAAAACTGGTTTACGGCCAGGAAACGGTGTGGGGAATTAAGCCGCGCAACGCCCAGCAGACGATGGCGATGGAACTGCTTCTGCGCCAGGACATTCCGCTCGTCACGCTGACTGGGAAAGCAGGCACTGGCAAAACATTGCTTGCGCTGGCAGCCGGGCTGATGCAGACGGAAGATTTGCAGCACTATAAAAAACTGCTCGTTGCGCGCCCGATTGTACCGTTCGGCAAAGATATCGGCTATCTTCCGGGCGAAAAGCAAGAAAAACTGCGTCCGTGGATGCAGCCGATTTACGACAACCTCGAGTTTTTATTTAATACAAAAAAAGCGGGGGAAATCGACGGGATCCTGGCGGGGATGAGTTCGATCGAGGTGGAGGCGCTCACTTATATACGCGGCCGCAACATACCGGGCCAATATATCATTATCGACGAAGCGCAAAATTTATCGAAACATGAAGTTAAAACGATTTTAACAAGGGTCGGTGAGAACAGCAAAATCGTATTAATGGGCGACCCCGAACAAATCGACCATCCTTATTTGGATGCATATAACAACGGTTTGACATATGTTGTTGAAAAATTTAAAGACGTGCCGCTTGCCGGCCATATTAAACTCATAAAAGGGGAGCGATCGAAACTGGCGCAAATCGCAGCGGACCTGCTTTAGGCTGATCCTATCGCCAGAATAAAAAAAGCCGGAAGCAGCCTGCAGGCTGCTTCCGGCATTATTCAACCCGTATACCTGTTACATATTTAATCGGATTTTCCCTGTTTGAACCATCATCAAATAAAATATGGAGCGGGCCGTCTTCTTTCAGTGCTTTTCCTTTATGGGAAAAAGCCGCGATTAAGTGTTCCGCCTGCGCAAGCGGGAAAGCGGCAGGGCCGTTCTTTGTTTCAAATACAATTTTTTTCGCATCTTCAAGCGGTTCCGCATTTTTTAAAAAGAGATCGATAAAAATGCCGAAGCTCCCGGTTTTCAAATGCTGCCTTTTAAACTTCGGCTTTTCCTTTACCGCAGCCTGCGGGCTGACACCTTCCGCCATTTCTTTATCAAAATGCTTCCCCGCTCTTTTTAGATATTCTTCCTCCGGGTCGCTTTCCTTTTTGTCTTCGTCAAAATATGTATCAAGATCCACTTTCCGGTCGTCAAAAATCCAAGTTCCGATATCAAGTGTGATCGGGAACTTCACTTTTCCCGTAATTTGCATGATCATACGCCTAACCCCTTTCTGTCCGTCTATAAAGCATTATACCTTGTTAAAGTGGCGGTGTCACTTGTAAGCGATTCAAACCGATAAAAAGCCCCCTGCTTATTACCAGGCGCAGACAGCGGGAAACGCCAGGCCCATTACTCGCGAATGCCGATATTTTATAGCAGCCGGTGCCTTGCTAAAAAACTGTCAGCCTCTCGTATGTGTAAAATATTTCTCGAGGGCAAAATAGTGGAAAAAATGGGAAGACACTCTATCATTTAATGTACGCTTCCAGGCGAGTACATCTAGAAAGAGGTCTTCCCATGGAAAACATTATATCAAAATTGGTGAGCTATTTTATCAGAACTCATCCGGAGTCACGAGCTGCATCTGAACGTTGCCACGTTCAGCGTGGTGTTCACCGGAGGAACAGCCTACGGGTTAGAAGGTCGGGCAAAAACCTGGGGACGCAGACTTTTTAAGTAGTCAAAGCTACAGAGTGTTCTCAGCGTTAACCCAAATGATCCTAAGACCATTATCTAGGAACATCACGAAACGCCCAAGTCCCAAATTGATGTTTTCGGGGCTCGCCCCGAAAACATCAAAGATTCACTTGTCAAAGAACAATTATTCAACTGGAAATTGACTCATTTAGTAGGATCGAAACTTATTATACGAGAGTGGCTGGACATCACTGATTTTTAAACGATGTCGAGAAAAACTTGACACATACCCAGCCTCTCTATTTACTTGCAAAATAGCAGTTTTCACGGTAAAATTTTTAAATAGATTGATACGTGAACGGGGGGATCAATTTGGCGTCTGAAACAAAGGTGAACCACCGGGAAAAAGCCTATAGCCTGCTGAAGGCGGACGCGGATAAAATTTTAAAGCTGATTCAGGTTCAAATGGATAACTTAACGATGCCCCAATGCCCTTTATACGAGGAAGTATTGGATACACAAATGTTTGGTTTATCCCGTGAAATAGATTTTGCCGTCCGGCTCGGCTTAGTGGATGCCGCCGACGGAAAGCAGATTCTTGACTCGCTTGAACAGGAACTGTTGATTTTGCACGATGCATATATAAAAAAATAAACGGAAAGACTCAAACGATTTTTTATTGTTTGAGTTTTTTTATACCTGAAACCGTAAATACGATGGCGGGAGAAATAAAAAAAATGTTATAATTTAAAAATAGCGGCAGGAGTTTTCGAAAACCGGGCGAATATTTTTTTATAATGCCAGCTTAATTATGGATTGGAAGGTTTCTATGCTGAAAAAAATCTTGAAATCATTCGATTACTCGATCATCGTGGTTTATTTGCTTCTTTGTCTTTTCGGATTGGTCATGATTTACAGTTCCAGCATGGTGATTGCGGTACAGCGCTACGGGCAGGACAGCGCCTATTTTTACAATAAGCAGAAAATAAATCTATTCCTTGCGCTGATCGGGTTTGCCATCACGGCTTTTCTCCCGTATAAAATGTACCAAAGCAAAAAATTCCTTGCTTTTCTAATGTTCGGATCGGTGCTCGGATTACTAGCGCTGTTTGTTTTCGGCCATACGTCCAATAACGCGCAAAGCTGGTTCCAGATCGGTTCCAGTTCACTGCAGCCGTCAGAATTTGTAAAAATGGCCGTCATCATTTATTTGTCTGCCGTTTATGCGAAAAAACAGGCATACATAGACACATTTAATAAAGGCGTGATTCCGCCGCTTATTTTCTTAATGGTTGTCTGCCTTCTAATTGCACTACAGCCTGATATCGGGACGGCAACGATCATTTTTGCAATTGGCTGCACCATTATTATTACGTCCGGCATGCGGCTGAAAACAATGTTGAAGCTGGCCGGCCTTTGTCTTGCGATTGCCGTTTTGTTTTCGCCGTTTATTTTAATTGAAAAAGATAAAATCTTTACGCCGGTAAGGCTCGCCCGCTTTACCGGGTATTTGAACCCGTTTAAAAATGAGAGCGGGGAAGGTCTCCAGCTTGTGAATTCTTATATTGCCATCGGTTCAGGCGGGCTCAGGGGCCAGGGGCTGGGCCAAAGCATCCAAAAACTCGGCTACTTGCCTGAACCCCATACAGACTTTATCATGGCGATTATTGCGGAAGAATTGGGGGCAGCCGGGGTTTTGTTTGTGATCGGCGGGCTCTGCTATCTTGTGCTGCGCGGTATTTATATCGGCATCCATTCGAGAGACCAATTTGGGAGTCTGCTCGCGATCGGCATCTCAAGCATGATTGCCATCCAGACATTTATCAATCTGGGCGGTGTCTGCGGGCTGATCCCGATTACGGGTGTCCCGCTCCCGTTCATTAGCTACGGTGGGTCATCGCTTTTGCTTTTGTCAATGGCGCTCGGGATACTGGTCAATGTTGCCATGTTCACGAAGTACGAGGAGAATTACAAAAGAAAGCAGAACATGTCGCAAGAAGCCGGCCAGACAATCCGGAAGCCGTATAAAGTCTATTCAAGGCCGTGAATAAAGTATTTATAAAAAAGGAAGTTTAGCTTCCTTTTTTTATAAATCCTTTCAAAGAAAGACGATTAAAGGGGAAACGAAAAATGAAGCAAATTAAAAAAGTTTTGGTTGCAAACCGTGGAGAAATTGCTATCCGGGTTTTCCGCGCCTGTGCGGAATTGGGGATCCGGACGGTTGCCATTTATTCAAAGGAAGACAGCGGTTCATACCACCGCTACAAAGCTGATGAGGCGTATTTGGTAGGGAAAGGGAAAAAGCCAATCGATGCGTACCTTGCCATTGAAGATGTTATTGATATTGCGAAAATGTCCGAAGTGGATGCGATCCATCCGGGGTACGGATTTTTATCGGAAAATGTGGAGTTCGCAAAACGTTGCGAAGAAGAAGGCATCATTTTTATCGGACCGGATCCGAAGCATCTTGACATGTTCGGGGATAAAATCAAAGCGAAGCAGCAGGCGGCTGCAGCGGGCATTCCGGTCATCCCCGGAAGCGGCGGGCCTGTCGGAAGCCTGGAAGAGGTGCTTGAATTCGGTGAAAAATACGGTTATCCGCTGATGATTAAAGCTGCACTCGGCGGCGGCGGGCGCGGCATGCGCATGATCCACCATAAAGGGGAAGCGGAAGACTTTTACTACCGCGCCAAATCGGAAGCGAAAGCTGCATTTGGTAGCGATGAAGTGTACGTTGAAAAGCTGATTCTCCATCCGAAACATATCGAAGTGCAGATTTTGGGTGACAGGCACGGCAACATTATTCATCTGTTTGAGCGCGACTGCTCTGTCCAGCGCCGCCATCAAAAAGTGGTTGAAGTGGCCCCTTGCGTCTCCCTTTCGCAGGAAATGCGCGAAAAAATCTGCTATGCTGCTGTCAGGCTGATGAAAAAAGTCGGGTATGTCAATGCGGGAACTGTTGAATTTCTCGTTTCCGGCGATGAATTTTACTTTATTGAAATCAATCCGCGCGTGCAGGTGGAACATACGATTACCGAAATGATTACGGGGATCGATATCGTCCGTTCTCAGATTTTAATCGCGGATGGGTACGCGCTCCACGACGAAACCATCGGCATCCCGAAACAGGAAGACCTCTCGATGAACGGCTATGCGATCCAATCCCGGATTACAACGGAAGATCCGCTTAACGGCTTTCTGCCGGATACGGGGAGAATTATGGCATACCGCTCAAGCGGCGGGTTCGGTGTACGGCTCGATGCCGGCAATGCGTTCCAGGGGGCGGTCATTACGCCGTATTACGATTCGTTGCTCGTGAAGTTATCAACATGGGGGTTCACCTTTGACCAGGCTGCGGCAAAAATGGTCAGAAATTTACAGGAATTTCGAATCAGGGGTATAAAGACAAATATCGCATTTTTGGAAAATGTCGTAAAGCATCCGCATTTTATCAGCGGCCGCTATGACACGTCTTTCATCGATTCCACCCCGGAACTGTTTGAATTCAAGGCTACAAAAGATCGCGGGACAAAAATGCTGACGTATATCGGAAATATTACCATAAACGGGTTTCCGGGTATCGACAAACAGGAGAAACCGCATTTTATCGAACCGAGGATGCCGAAGCTTGCCCCGCACGAACCTTATAAGGAAGGGACAAAACAAATTTTGGACAAGCTCGGCCCTGAAGGACTGGCCAAATGGGTCAGGGAGCAAAGACGGGTGCTTTTGACTGATACAACTTTCCGCGATGCCCACCAGTCGCTATTGGCAACCCGGATGCGCACCTATGACATGCTGAAGGTTGCGGAACCCACCGCAAAACTTTTGCCAGACCTGTTTTCGCTTGAAATGTGGGGCGGTGCGACATTTGACGTAGCCTACCGCTTCCTTAAGGAAGACCCTTGGGACAGGCTCAAAAAGCTCAGGGAAAAAATCCCGAACCTTTTGTTCCAAATGCTTTTGCGCGCCTCGAATGCAGTCGGGTATAAAAATTATCCGGACGGGGTGATCCGCGAATTTGTCGCAGAGTCGGCGGCATCAGGCATTGATGTATTCCGGATTTTTGACAGTTTGAACTGGGTAAAGGGGATGGAAGTAGCCATCTCTGCCGTGCGGGATGCCGGCAAAGTTGCGGAAGCCGCGATTTGCTATACAGGAGATATTACAGACCCGGTTCGCCAAAAATACGATTTGAATTACTATAAAAATCTTGCAAAAGAGCTGGAAAGGGAGGGCGCCCATATTTTAGGCATTAAAGATATGGCTGGCCTTTTAAAACCGCAGGCTGCTTACCGCTTGATTTCCGAATTAAAAGATTGCGTTGGTATCCCGATCCACCTTCATACGCATGATACGAGCGGCAACGGTGTGCTTACGTATGTGAAAGCGATCGAAGCCGGCGTGGATATCGTCGATGTCGCTGTAAGCTCGATGGCGGGGCTGACCTCGCAGCCGAGTATGACGACGCTCCATTATGCGGTTGAAGGAACGGAAAGGGAGTCGGAAATCGATATCCATTCCGCTGAACGTTTGAGCGAGTATTGGGAAGACGTGCGCAAATATTACCGGCATTTTGAAAGCGAAATGCATGCACCGCATACCGAAGTTTATGTCCATGAAATGCCGGGCGGGCAATACAGCAACCTCCAGCAGCAGGCAAAAGCGGTCGGGCTTGGGGACCGCTGGGATGAAGTAAAAGAAATGTACCGGACCGTCAACCTGATGTTCGGCGACATCGTCAAAGTTACCCCTTCTTCTAAAGTGGTCGGCGATATGGCTTTATTCATGGTGCAAAATGGGCTGACGGAAAAAGACGTCCTCGAGCGCGGCATGAAAATCGATTTCCCAGATTCTGTCGTGGAATTTTTCGCAGGCTATTTGGGCCAGCCGTACGGAGGATTTCCGAAAGACTTGCAGAAAGTGATCTTAAAAGGGCGGGAACCGATTACGGTGCGTCCGGGCGAACTGTTGGAAGAAGTGGATTTTAACGCCCTTGCGGAAGAAATCAAAAAAGAACTGGGCATTGTGCCGGATAGAAAAGATGTGATTGCGTACGCCCTGTACCCGAAAGTTTTTTCCGAATATGTGAAAACGCACCAGCAGTTTGGTGAAGTTTCGGTGATCGATACGCCGACATTCTTTTACGGCATGCGCATCGGTGAGAGGATCGAAGTCGAAATCGAAAAAGGAAAAACGCTCATTGTCCAGCTCGTTTCGATCGGGCATGCGCGCCCTGACGGAACACGGGTTGTATATTTTGAACTGAACGGCCAGCCGCGCGAAGTGGTCATTAAAGATGCAAGCGTCCAATCTTCTGTTAAGGAAAGAAGTAAAGCGGATGCCAAAAATGAACAGCACATTGGCGCGACAATGCCGGGCACTGTTGTTAAAGTCCTTGTTGAAAGCGGGCAGGAAGTGAAACAAGGGGATCCGGTCATGATTACGGAGGCGATGAAAATGGAAACAACCGTCCAGGCGCCTTTTACCGGAAAAATTAGAGCTGTGCATGTTCAAAGCGGTGACGCCATTCAGCAGGGGGATTTACTGCTGGAAATCGAAAAAATAAATGAAAAGGCGCCGGTTTAAGCCAGGCGCCTTTTCCAAACATTATTGCACTTGGATTTTTGCCTGCGGAAGATTGTTTCTTCCATGGACAAATTGTTTTGCCCTCCCGACAACGAGATTCAAATAACATAACAGGCCGAATAAACACGAAATGAAAAACGCGTGTAGCAGTGTGACTTCCAAATTCAGCCTTGTAAAAATGAGCATTGCACCCGAAGCAGCCTGCAGGCAGACAAGAATGAAAGCAATGATCCATCCCCAGTAAATCACGCGCTGGTTTTTATAATTTTTCACGGCCTTATAAGCGATATAAGCAATCCATACAAAGAACAGGAAAGCTGCAGTCCTGTGCCCCATTTGCACCCATTCATAAATATTCGCGGGCAGCGCCGGGGAATCGTTCACGCAAAGCGGAAAATCGCGGCAGACAAGGCTTGCGTTCATATGTCTGACAAGCGCCCCGCTGTAGACGACAATATAGCTGTAAACCGTAACGCCGATTGTATGCCATTTCATGCTTTTTTCAAGAATGAGTTTTCCTGCATCGAATTTTTGGTCCCATTCAAAGATGAGCAGCGTCAGCATGAGGACGGACGCAAAGGATATCAAAGAAATTCCGAAATGAAGGGCCATCACAACACTGGAAGAGCCCCAGACGACAGCGGCTGCGCCAAGATAAGCCTGCAGGAGCAGAAAGACAATGGAAACGATGGCCAAAAATTTTGTTTCTTTTTTATGCCCGATCGCAAACCACGACCAGAAGGCAAGCACAAAGACGAGGAAAGAGGCGATCCCGGTGCAAAATCTGTGAAGCCATTCGATCAGCGATTGCAATGTCAGCGGATCCGGGAATATCTTCCCGTTGCAAAGCGGCCACTGGCGACCGCAGCCAAGGCTGGAGCCGGTATTGGTGACAAGGGCCCCTCCAATTAAGACGATCATCATGGAAATGGTTGTCAATACACCAAGCCATTTCAAAGTTGTACGCAATTTTTTCACCTTCTTCAGTATTCATTTGCAAATTGGCCCATGCGTAATGCATAGGTTTGGCTGCTTGTTGGGGAAAATTTAAGGGCAAACAATTTAAATTACAGTCTATATCATTTTAACCGTTGAAATAGTGTAAAGGAGCCGTGTAGATTCGATCAGATCATACGGCTTCTTTGCTATTATTTTAGCGTAAAAAAGAATGAAGTGAAATATATATTCCTAATGACACAAATTTGCCATAAAAATGCAGAAAAAATATCACATCTTTTTTTCAAATTATGGTTAAATACTAAAGTAGGTTAGTATATTTCAATATTCCGCATATTCGCACCGTGGAAAACTTATAAATATAGAAACTGCCTATTCGTCCGGTGTCAAATCTCCACTATTTTGAAGGAACGGTTTTGATCAATAGCCAAACAAAGAAAGATGCATTATAGTTATATTGTACAGTTTTTCTTATAGGCAACGTAAAAACATTCGCAAGCATGACTTTGCATGCATTCATGAAGAAAACCCGCATTGGACCATGATACTTTGAAGGGAGGGGCTATCGTGGCAGATAGTCGAACAATCAATACGGCAACCAGGGCGAAAGCGGCAGATGCCACTGCTTTAAAAGATTTCTTGTCCCTGATCAAAATCGGAATTGTGAATTCAAATTTAATTACGGCGTTTACAGGGATGTGGCTCGCGCTCGAGCTGGCAAACCGGCATTTTTTGCAGTCGCTGGACACTATTTTTCTCGCAATGGCCGGAACAGCGCTGATCGTAGCAGGTTCTTGCAGCCTGAACAATTGGTATGACCGCGATATTGATACCATTATGAAAAGTAAAAATTTCCGCCCGACAGTAACGGGCAGGATTTCAAACCGTAAAGTTTTGACGGTCGGTTTGGGGTTTGTGGCGGCTGGGACGCTGCTACTGTTTATGACGACTGCCGTCGCAGGGCTGATCGGCCTGTTCGGTGTGTTCAGCTATGTCGTTCTGTACACGATGTGGTCAAAACGGACGATGGTCAGCAATACCGTAATCGGCAGTTTTGCCGGCGCAGTTCCGCCGCTGATCGGATGGGCGGCCGTTGACCCCCATCTCGGTGTTGTTCCGTGGATGCTGTTTTTGCTGATGTTTATATGGCAGCCCCCTCATTTTTATGCGATTGCCATGAAAAAATGCGAAGAGTACCGTGCAGCAGGAATTCCGATGCTGCCTGTCGTAAAAGGATTTAGAACAACAAAATGGCACATGCTGGCATGGGTGGTATTGCTTCTTCCGGTACCGTTTTTCCTGAAACCGCTGGGGACTGCTTTTATCATACTTGCTACATTGTTTAATTTGGGGTGGCTGGCATTAAGCCTGTCCGGTTTTAAAATGAAAGACGATTTAAAATGGGCGAAATGGATGTTTGTCTATTCGTTGAATTATTTGACAATTTTATTTGTTGCAATGGTCATCGCTACACTGTTTTAAGGGTTGGGAGTTCTTTCTTGTTAAAGAAATCCAAATAGATCTTGCTTCCTTGTTCTGGCAGAAAGACAAAGGAAAGAGGGGATTGGTAAAGCGATGAAATGGCGGCTGCAAAAGGGGAGTTTGCTTTTTATTGTCACTTTGGTTATAGCCGGACTCTCGGGCTGCGGGAAACCTTATTTGTCGGCGCTGGATCCCGCCGGCGAAGTGGCCCGGGAGCAATATGATCTTATGATGTGGAGCGTTTGGATCATGTTGTTTGTCATGGTTGTCGTGTTCACCATTTTTGTGACCGTTCTCATACGGTTCAGGCGAAAAAAAGGGGATGATTCGATTCCAAAACAAGTGGCAGGCAACCATAAGCTCGAAATTTTGTGGACCATCATTCCGATTGTGCTCCTGATTTTAATTGCCATTCCAACCATCACCAATGTATTCAAACTTGGGGATACAAAAGCAATGGAAAAGAAAAAGGACGGCAAACACAGCCCGCTTGTCGTAAAAGTGCGAGCGAGCCTTTACTGGTGGGAGTTTGAATATCCGGATTACGGCGTGATTACAAGCCAGGAATTAGTCGTCCCAACAGACCAAAAAATCTACTTCCAAGTAAAAGCCTCAGATGTCAAACACTCATTTTGGATACCCTCAGTCGGCGGAAAACTGGATGCCAACACCGACAACGTCAACAAGTTCTGGCTTGAAATCGACCATAAAAAGGCTGAGGAAGCCGGAAATGTCTTCTACGGAAAATGCGCAGAATTATGCGGCCCTTCACATTCTTTAATGGACTTCAGAGTGAAAGCGGTGTCACAAAGCGAATTCCAAAACTGGATCAATAAAATGAAAAATGCAAAAGAAACAAAAACAACAACAGCACTTGCGCAGGAAGGCCTGGATGTCTTCAAAAAAAGTTGCATCAGCTGCCACGCCGTTACGCCAAATGATACCCGTCCGGAGCAGGCACGGACTGCGCCAAATTTGGCAACGTTCGGCGAGAGGGAAAAAGTGGCCGGCATTTTGGACCATAACGAACAGAACATAAAAAATTGGATCAAAGACCCGTCAAAATATAAGCCGGGAACAAAAATGCCCGCTTTCGGAAATAAGCTTTCCGACCAGGAAGTGGATGCGCTGGCGGCTTATTTGATGACCTTGAAAGCGGGGAAATAAAGGGGATATTTTGTAACAAAGGGGAGGTTTAAACGTGGGTGTAAAAACAAAAAAGACAGGATTTGGTGCAACTGTCTATGAGTACCTCACAACGGTCGACCATAAAAAAATCGGTATTTTGTACTTAATTTCAGGGGGATTCTTTTTTCTGATCGGCGGGATCGAGGCGCTTATGATCCGGATCCAGCTGGCGGTACCGAATAATCATTTTGTGAGTGCGGATGTGTATAATCAAGTCATGACAATGCACGGCACGACAATGATTTTTCTGGCGGCCATGCCGCTTTTGTTTGCCTTTATGAATGCGATTGTCCCGCTGCAGATCGGGGCCCGAGATGTCGCGTTCCCGTTTTTAAACGCGCTCGGCTTTTGGCTGTTTTTCTTTGGCGGAATCTTTTTAAATTTATCCTGGTTATTGGGGGGTGCCCCTGATGCGGGTTGGACGTCATACGCTTCCTTATCCCTTGACTCTCCGGGCCACGGAATCGATTTTTATTCGCTCGGGCTGCAAATTTCGGGCTTCGGCACGCTCATTTCCGGGCTGAATTTCCTTGTTACGATCATGAATATGCGGGCGCCGGGCATGACTTATATGCGCATGCCGATGTTTACCTGGACGACATTTGTTTCCTCGGCCCTCATTTTGTTTGCTTTTCCGCCATTGACGGTCGGGTTGTTTCTGCTTACTTTCGACCGCATGTTCGGCGCAAAGTTTTTTGACGTGGCATACGGGGGCAATACAATTATTTGGGAACATCTTTTCTGGATTTTCGGCCATCCGGAAGTATACATTTTAATTTTGCCGGCGTTTGGCATTTTCTCCGAAGTTTTTGCACATTTCTCCATAAAAAGGCTGTTCGGATACTCATCAATGGTATTTGCTGTTATTTTAATCGGATTTTTAGGCTTTATGGTGTGGGCCCACCATATGTTTACAACAGGGCTTGGCAATGTGGCAAATGCCATTTTTGCCGTTTCCACGATGACCATTGCCGTACCGACGGGCATCAAAATTTTCAACTGGCTCTTAACGATGTGGGGCGGCAGCATTCAATTCACGACACCAATGCTTTATGCCGCTTCATTTATTCCGTCTTTTGTATTGGGCGGGGTGACGGGGGTCATGCTGGCGGTGGCACCTGCTGATTACCAGTACCATGATAGCTATTTCGTCGTTGCCCATTTCCATTATGTGATTGTCGGCGGCGTGGTGTTTGGGATATTTGCGGCACTGCACTATTATTGGCCGAAAATATTCGGAACGATGTTAAATGAAACGATGGGAAAAATCACGTTTTGGCTCTTTTTTATCGGATTCCATCTGACTTTTATGATCCAGCATTGGCTAGGATTACTCGGCATGCCGCGCAGGCAGTGGACTTATCTACCAAACCAGGGGTGGGATGCGGACAATTTGGTCAGCTCATCCGGCGCCGTGTTGATGGCGGCGGGAGCTTTAGTCCTTTTGGCAAACATTGTTGTAACGGCTGTCCAAAACCGGAAAGTCGCCAATGACCCGTGGGATTTCGGAAGGACGCTCGAGTGGTCCATTTCATCCCCGCCGCCGGAATATAATTTTGCGCAAACGCCGTTTGTCCGCGGGATTGACACTTGGTGGCTGGAAAAAATGGAAGGGAAAAAGCAGGTGACGCCGGCTGAACCGGTTTCCGACATCCATATGCCGAATCCGTCCATTATCCCGATATTTATCGCATTCGGTTTATTTGTGGCAGCGTTTGGCGCGATGTACCACCGGGATCACCATATGGCCGGGATTTTGCTACTTGCGGCCGGATTTGGCATCTCGCTCATCGCCATGCTGATCCGCTCTGTAAGGGATGATTATGGCTACCATATCAAAAAAGAAACACTGATGGAACAAGAAGAAAAGGGGGCAGGGGCGTAATGCATATGGAAGAAAGTTTTACGGCAAAAACTTGGCCTGAATCCCCGGAAAGGGCGACGCTTGAGGGGAAAAATAAATTTCTTGGTTTTTGGCTGTTTCTGGGCGGTGAAACCGTTCTTTTCGCATCCTTGTTTTCCACTTATATTGCGTTGAAAGACAAGGTGCCGGACAGTTCCCAGGCACTTGCAAAAGATTTATTCGAATTGCCGTTGACTTTTTTGACGACCATTTTCCTGCTGACGAGTTCGATTACGAGCGTGTATGCGATTTACCATATGAAAAATTTTGCTTTTAAAAAAATGCAGGCTTGTTTTCTGGTTACAGTTTTGCTTGGCGCTTGTTTTCTTGCTTTGGAAGTTTATGAATTCCACCATTATGTGACGAAATTTCACCATACGTTTACGAGCAGTGCATTCGGTTCGGCGTTTTATACGCTCGTTGGCTTTCATGGCGGCCACGTTGCGTTTGGGCTGCTTTGGATCACCACGTTGATGCTGCGGAACGCCAAGCGCGGACTGAACTTGTATAATGCGCCAAAATTTTATGTGGCGAGCCTGTACTGGCATTTTATCGATGTCGTATGGGTGTTTATTTTCACAGTCGTATATTTGATGGGGATGGTGGGATAGATGGATCACGGTGCCAAAACTGCCGGCCGTAATGTTAATTATGAATACAGACGCCGCAAAGGTGCGGAAGAAATGAAGTATCAGGTGATCAGTTTTATATTAATGCTGTTTTTGACCATTGTTGCTTTTTGGGCGGTATATGCAGATTTGTCCAAATGGTTTACCATTCCGGTACTACTGCTTTTGGCTGCCGTGCAGGTGGCGTTCCAACTCTTTTATTTCATGCACATGAGCCATAAACACCATGAAGGCCCGAAGTTTTTCATATTTGGCGGCATTCTCGTCGCATTCCTGACTGTATTGGCATTTATGACCATCATTTGGTGGTAACTAGAAAAGCGGAGGGCGTTGGCCCATCGGCGTATGAACTTCAAGGCTCCCGACTGAGATAAAGGAAACATGGCAAGAAAGCGGGCTGATGTTGGCTTATCGTAGGAGAGGGAGCCGGAAGTTCACTAGCCTAAAGCACTCGGAACTGGACAATAAGAAAAGCGGAGGCGCTTTACTTATCGGCCCTGGATTAAATGCGCGGGCCACCTGTTGGGAAAAAGCAGTAGTTCGCCCGCTGAGGGAATCGCATTCGCGATAATGGCATTTTTCCCGCAAATAAAAACGAGAAGTCCTACGGTGTGATGTCAAGGGTTAAAAACAAGTGAATTGGAAATTTTGTTGGCTC
>NZ_BKZR01000055.1:0-18847 GCF_008974225.1 Weizmannia acidilactici
AGGGGCAGGATGAAAGCAGATTCGCAGGCGGATTTTATTGTGGTAAAGGCTTTGCAGGACGGTGTGAGTGTGATCGGGTTGTCAAGGGGCACTGACACAAAACTAAACCATACGGAAATGCTGGATCAAGGAGAGGTGCTTGTAGCGCAGTTTACCGAACATACTTCCATGATCAAGATCCGAGGGAATGCGCAAGTTTTAACAAGCATCGGGGATTTGGAAAGCGGGCCGGAAAAATAAACCGAAACCAATTTCTTAACGGCCGATTTCCATATGTGATATAATTAACTACAGCTTAATTTTAGGCGAGATCAACGAAGAAACGGGGAAAGGGTTATGTCATTGCTTGAACGGGAGCAGCAAGTTGCCGCGATTAAAAAATTGATAGAGCAGGAAGTTGCACATGATTATTTGAATCAATATATCGATGCCCCGTACATAGATGAAGACCGGATATTGCTGTTAACCACAAGCCTTGCGGGGCAGCCGTATTCGGAAAATGAAGTGAAGCAGTTTGTTGCGACCGCCATGCTGATCCAAATTGCCCTTGATACCCATGAAAAAGTGACCAATGTGAACGAAAAGCAGAGAAACCGCCAGCTGACGGTATTGGCAGGGGATTATTTCAGCAGCCTGTATTACAAACTGCTCGCAGGTGTGCGCAATGTGAAGCTTGTCGGTGTGTTGGCGGAGGGGATTAAATCCGTCAATGAGTATAAAGTGATGCTTTACCGGCTTGATGATTCCGATGCAGAAACATTCGTCGGCCATTTGAAAAAAACCGAATCCGGGATCATCACGAAATTTATGCAGTTTTTTAATTCGCAGCCGCTCATCCGTTTAAGCGAAGAACTGCTTTTGTTTAACCGGCTGTTAAGGGAAAAAGAAATGGCCGAAAGCGGCGGTTATTCCATGCTGCTTGATGCGCTCAAAACATTTACCTTTCCCGGCGAAAAACGGCCTTTTCAACAGCTGCCGCATGACAAAAAACGCATATTGTTTTATCGATGCGAAAATATCGTGAAAGAAAGTTTTCATGCGCTGCAGGGCGCCAGTGAAACTGTATCCGGCGCAAACCAAATGCTTTTGGACAGAATCCGCCTGCTGCTGGGCCGGTACGCCAATACAACGAGATTATATGCGGAAGAAGGGTAAAACTGATGATGCCAAAAGAAGAACGGGTTCACGCTGTTTTTGAAAAAATCTCAAAAAACTATGATTATATGAACTCGGTGATCAGCCTCAGGCAGCATAAAAGATGGCGCAATGAGACGATGAGAAAAATGGCTGTTAAAAAGGGGAGCACCGCACTTGACCTTTGCTGTGGCACGGCGGACTGGACGATTGCCCTGGCGGAAGCCGCAGGGGAAAGCGGTAAAGTGACCGGGCTCGATTTCAGCGAAAACATGCTTGAAGTCGCAAGGAAAAAAGTGGATGCGCTTCAGCTGAAAAATGTCGAACTCATTCACGGCAATGCAATGGAACTACCGTTTGAAGACAATACATTTGATTATGTGACGGTCGGGTTTGGATTAAGGAATGTCCCGGATTACAGGCAGGTTTTGCGCGAAATGCACAGGGTTCTGAAGCCGGGCGGCATGGCGGCCTGCCTCGAAACGTCCCAGCCGACAGTGCCGGGGTACCGGGAACTTTATTATTTTTATTTTCGCCGGATCATGCCGCTCCTTGGGAAATGGTTTGCCAAAAGCTATGAAGAGTATTCATGGCTCCAAGAGTCGGCGCGGAATTTCCCGGGAATGGAAGAACTGGCTGAAGCTTTTTCAGAAACGGGATTTGGGCGTATTTTGTATAAGCCGTTTGCCGGCGGCGCCGCGGCAGCGCATATCGCTTTTAAAGAGAAATCATGATCGGGTGGAGACGGAATGAAAGTACAAATGCTGTATTCGTTTTTAAAAAAGGACATTGATCTCATTGAAAAAGAATTGGAAAATGCCGTTGCTTCGAACTCCACTTTAATCAAGCAGGCCTCCGTCAACCTGTTGAAGGCAGGGGGGAAAAGGATCCGCCCTGTGTTTGTGCTGCTTGGCGCCAAATTCGGAAACTACGAAATTGAACGCGTAAAAAATGTGGCGGTTGCTTTGGAGCTGATCCATATGGCGTCTCTTGTGCACGACGATGTCATTGACGATTCCAAACTGCGCAGGGGAAAGCCGACTGTGCAAGCCGAATGGGACAACAGGATAGCGATGTATACGGGAGACTATATTTTGGCAAGCGCCCTTGAGTATATTACAAAAGTGGACGACTTGTCCGCACATCAAATTTTGGCGGATACGCTTGTCGAAGTATGTGTCGGTGAAATCGAACAAATCAAGGATAAATACCGGTTCAACCAAAATTTGCGCTGCTATTTGCGGCGGATTAAGCGGAAAACAGCTTTGCTGATTGCAGTCAGCTGCCAGCTGGGGGCGATTGCGGCGGGCGCAAGCGACAAGATCCACCGGCAATTGTTCCGTTTCGGCTACAATGTCGGCATGAGCTACCAAATTATCGATGATATTTTGGATTTTACCGGCACGGAGAAGCAGCTCGGGAAACCTGCGGGAGAAGACCTGCGCCAGGGCAATGTAACGCTGCCAGTGCTCTTTGCCATGGAGGATCCCGCTATTAAAAAGCGGCTCGAAAACGTCCACGAGCATATGCCAAAATCTGAACTGGCTGCAACGATCGACATGATCAAACAATCCGGTGCGATCGAAAAATCGTATGAAGTCAGCCGGTGCTACCTCGTCAAGGCGCTCGATTCGCTTCACGGGCTTCCGGACAGCCGTTTTAAAAAAACTCTTGAGGATCTGGCGCGGTATATGGGAAAAAGGAAATTTTAACAAGGCTAATCGGGAGGGTGCCGCCGGGGTGCCCCCTTATTTTTCGTTCCGGGAAAAATCGAAGCGCTTACTTGAAAAATATTGAGATTTTACCGGCAAAATGATACTATCTTTTATGGCTGTACATAATTCTGGAAATCAAAACGAATGGAGTGGATGTATTTTGGAAAGGACTTTTTTAATGGTAAAACCGGACGGGGTACAAAGGCAGCTGATCGGGGAAATCGTTTCCCGTTTTGAAAAAAAAGGATTCCGCCTTGTCGGGGCGAAGCTCATGCAAATTTCGACGGAGCTTGCCGAGAAACATTACGCGGAACATAAAGAGCGGCCTTTCTTCGGCGACCTGGTGGAATTTATCACTTCCGGCCCGGTCTTTGCAATGGTTTGGGAAGGTGAAAATGTCATCGCGACTGCACGGCAAATGATGGGCAAAACAAATCCGGCTGAAGCCGCGCCGGGAACGATCCGCGGCGATTACGGCATGATTGTCAGCAAAAATATCATTCATGGGTCGGACTCCGAAGAAAGCGCAAAACGCGAAATTTCGCTGTTTTTCCGCGAAGACGAGCTGCTTTCTTACAGCCGGCCTCTTGATTCTTCCATCTATTGACCGGCAATTCACAGTTTGGCGCATTTTTTCTCCGCGCCAATCTTTTTTTATGCTAAAATATGCATATACAATCGGCTCTTAATCGGCCTTAAACACGCGGCTATGTTAAAATTTATTGTTGATTATCGCGAAATTTGCTTGTTTTCCGTACGCGTCGCGAGCCTCTTCGCTTGATACCTTGCTGCGGGGTCTTGCCTGGCTTGCTTATCCCGCAGGAGTCTAAGAAATTAGCGATCGTCAACATTGATCACGAACATAGCCAAACAAATTAGAAAAACCATGGGGAAATGCATGATGAGTATTGGACTGGATGATTACGGCCGTTTCATTGCGCAGATGAAAAAGAAAACAGGGATTGATTTATCCCTTTATAAAGAAGCGCAAATGAAAAGGCGGCTAACAACTTTATATGAAAAAAGGGGCTTTTCCTCTTTCTGCGAGTTCTTTCAGGCATTGGACCGGGATGAACGGTTGCTTGAAGAATTTTTGGACAGAATGACGATAAATGTTTCAGAATTTTACAGAAATAAATCAAGATGGGATGTTCTCGAACAGAAAATACTGCCCCGTTTGCTGAAAGAAAGGGGAGACAGGTTAAAAATCTGGAGTGCGGCCGCTTCGACGGGCGAAGAACCATATACGATCGCCATGATCCTATCGAAATTTATGCCGCTTGACAAAGTGAAAATTTTGGCGACGGATATCGACAAAAATGCAATTGAAAAAGCTTTGGCAGGGGTTTATTCCGAGAGATCGATCATGGAAGTCCCGCCGGAGATGAAACGGAAGTACTTTAAAAAAAGCGGCGGCAACTTTTACCAAATTGCGGATGAAATTAAGGGAACTGTTACCTTTAAGCGCCATAATTTGCTTGCAGACCCGTATCCGGATGCGGATTTGATCGTCTGCCGGAATGTCTTGATTTATTTTACCGAAGAAGCGAAAAACATGGTTTACGAAAATTTCAGCCGTGCGCTGCATCAAAACGGCGCCTTGTTTGTCGGCAGCACGGAACAAATTTTTAATCCGGCTGCGTACGGGTTTGAAATAGAAGATACTTTTTTTTATAAAAAAATATAATGCGGCCGGAAAATTTATGTTTTAAATTTTCAAATGATATATCCGAATCCGAAATATTGTGATATAGTATAACATATGTAATGCTTTAAAGTGATGAAGGGGGACGTCAAATGAGATATTTAACGGCTGGAGAGTCGCACGGGCCGGCGCTGACCACGATCATCGAAGGGCTTCCTGCGGGGCTGCCATTAACCGCGGAAGATATCAATACCGACCTTGCAAGAAGGCAGAAAGGGTACGGGCGCGGCCGGAGAATGCAGATTGAAAAAGACAGGGCCGTCATTTCCGCAGGCGTCCGCCACGGTTTTACCCTCGGTTCGCCGGTAGCGTTGACGGTGGAAAACAAAGACTGGACCCACTGGACGAAAATCATGGGCATTGAGCCTCGCACGGAGGATGCGGAAGAAGTGAAACGGCGCGTCACACGCCCGCGTCCGGGGCATGCCGATCTGGTCGGCGGGATCAAATACGGCCATAGGGATATGCGCAACGTTTTGGAAAGGTCTTCTGCGCGGGAGACTACGGTCCGCGTTGCGGCGGGGGCTGTCGCGAAAAAACTGCTGAAGGAACTGGGGATTGAAGTCGCTTCCCATGTGCTCGAAATCGGGGGCGTGCGCGCGGAGCATACGCAGTACCGCTCTTTGGAAGACTTACGGGAAAAAGCGGAAGCGTCCCCGGTGCGCTGCTATGATGATGAGGCTGCCCAAAAAATGATGGAAGCCATTGATGAAGCGAAGAAAAAAGGGGATTCGATTGGCGGCATTGTCGAAGTGGTGGCAACAGGCATGCCTGCCGGGGTCGGGAGTTATGTGCATTACGACCGGAAGCTCGATGCAAAGCTTGCACATGCCATTGTCAGCATCAACGCGTTCAAGGGCGTGGAGTTCGGGCTTGGCTTTGAAATGGCGCACCGTTTCGGCAGTGAAGTCCATGATGAAATCATCTGGTCGGAAGCGGAAGGTTATACGCGCAAAACGAATCGGCTCGGCGGCTTTGAAGGCGGGATGACAACGGGGATGCCGATTGTAGTCCGCGGAGTAATGAAGCCGATCCCGACGCTTTATAAACCGCTGCAAAGCGTCGATATTGAAACGAAAGAACCGTTTGCGGCCAGCATCGAACGTTCCGATAGTTGCGCGGTACCCGCAGCGAGTGTCGTTGCCGAAGCAGCAGTTGCCTGGGAACTGGCTGAAGCGATCGTCGGCCAATTTTACAGCGACCGGATGGATGTGCTGAAACAAACAGTGGACGCGCAAAGAGAATACGGAAGGTTGTTTTAAATGGAATCGATCATCATTGACACAGAGACAAAACAATATCCGGTATACATAGGCAGCGGCCTGCTTGAAGAGCTCCGTCCGCTTGTTGAAAAATATACGCGCGTTATGGTTATTACTGACAAAAATGTCCGATCGCTCCATTTGGATGCGTTGCTAAATCATCTGCCGGAAGGGGCGGAAAACTGCGTGTTTACAGCGCCGGCCGGGGAAGATGCAAAAACGTTTGAAGTATATAAAGATGCTTTAACTTTTGCCGTCCGGCACCATTTGGACCGCAAATCGTGCATCCTGGCTTTCGGCGGGGGCGCGGTCGGTGATCTGGCCGGTTTTGTGGCTGCGACTTATATGCGGGGGATCGCGTTCATTCAGATCCCGACAACGATTTTGGCCCATGACAGCGCGGTCGGCGGCAAAGTGGCCATCAACCATCCGCTCGGGAAAAATCTTGTTGGCGTATTTTACCAACCTAAATTTGTGCTGTACGATACCGATTTTCTCCGTACGCTGCCAAAAGTGCAGCGGTTAAGCGGATTTGCCGAACTCGTCAAGCATGCGTTTATTTCGGATGAAGCTTTTTTGTCGGAACTGAAAAAAGAAGTACCGGACGGAGACCATATTTTATCACCCCGGCTGCCGGAACTGTTGAAAAAAGGTATCAAGGTCAAAGCCAATATTGTCCAAAAAGATGAAAAAGAGACGGGAGTGCGCGCTTTTTTGAATTTCGGGCACACGCTCGGTCATGCGCTTGAAGCACACGGCGGATATGGGGCCATTACGCACGGGGAAGCGGTCATGACCGGAATGGTGTATGCCCTTATGATCAGCAGGAAGCAGGCCGGCCTCCAATTCAATTTGGAAAAATTCACGGGCTGGATTGGGCAGCTCGGCTACGATTGGAAAATCCCGTCTGGTGCCAAATTTAAAGAAATTTATGCCTACATGGAGCGGGACAAAAAAACGATTGCCCAAAAGCCACGGTTTGTCCTTTTAAAATCCATCGGCGAACCGGAGCTTGCGGAAGTGGACAAGGAACTGCTCAGGAGCTTGTTTGAACTTCAGCAGAAAGGGAGGCTTGCATAAATATGATTCGCGGCATACGCGGGGCTACGACGGTCGACAGGGATGAAGAAGGGGCCATCCTTGCCGCCGCGGAAGAATTGATGAAGGCTTTGATTGAAAAAAACCAAATTGAGCCGGAGCGGGTGGCTTCCCTCTTTTTTTCGGTGACAGCGGACATCCGCGCGGCTTTCCCGTCCAAAATCATGCGTAAATTCCATGATTGGAAATATGTGCCGATCATGAATATGCAGGAAATTCCGGTTGAAGGAAGCCTTGCCGGGTGCATCCGGGTGCTAATCCATGTTGACACCGAGTTGGCGCAGGATGAAATCAAGCATGTTTATTTGCGCCGCGCATCCGTGCTTCGTCCGGATTTAAAAGTATTGGAATAGGAGTATAAACAATGAAATGGAGAACACAGATTACAGATTTAGAGGCATATGTGCCCGGAAAAACGATAGATGAAGTAAAAAAACAGTTCGGCCTGGATTCTATTGTGAAACTGGCATCCAATGAGAATCCGTTCGGCTATTCCCCGAAAGTGGATGAAGTTTTAAAAAACTTCCATGCTTCTTTTACTTTATATCCTGACGGGTATGCGACCCGGCTGAGGGAAGAAATGGCCGCCTTTTTGGGGGTCAGTGAAAAACAGCTGATTTTCGCGAACGGTACGGATGAGCTCATTCAAATCGTTTCAAGATCGCTGCTGGAGCCGGGCAAAAATACTGTCATGGCAGCTCCGACTTTTTCCCAATATCGCCACAATGCTGTGATTGAAGGGGCGGAAGTGCGGGAAGTGCCTTTAAAAGGCGGCCGGCATGATCTTGATGCAATGCTTGAACAAATCGATGAAAATACGGCAATTGTCTGGATTTGCAGCCCGAACAATCCGACGGGAACGTATACAACCGAAAAAGAATTAACGGCTTTTCTTGACCGGGTGCCGGAAGAAGTGCTCGTTTTTCTCGATGAGGCGTACGGTGAATATGTAGTGGCAGATGACTATTACGATTCCCTGCAATTATTCCGGAAATACAGCAACCTGATCGTCAGCCGCACATTTTCAAAAATTTACGGGCTTGCCAGTTTCCGTGTCGGATACGGGATTGCAAATGAAGCGGTCATCAGGGGGCTTGAGCCGGTCCGCCCGCCTTTTAACACAAACGTGCTCGGACAGATGGCGGCGATGGCGGCCATCAAAGACCAGGATTTTATCCGGGAATGCCGGGAAAAAAACCGGCGGGGGCTTCAGCAGTTTTATGATTTCTGTGGCCGTGCGGGGCTCTTCTACTATCCGTCGCAGACGAATTTTATTTTAATAGATTTCAAGTGTGACAGTGATAAAGTGTTCCAGTTTTTATTGCGGCACGGGTATATTGTGCGCTCCGGAAAACCGCTCGGGTTCCCGACATCGGTACGGGTCACGGTCGGGACGGAAGAACAGAACAATGGCGTCATCCAAAAAATGGGGGCTTTTCTTAAAGAGCTGCCTTCCGTGTTGCAATAACGCGATATTAGCCGATTTTGCCGTCCGGGCTTTAAAACGGTATTGAACAGGCCGCAACTGGCGGCGTTTCTAAAGTTTGATCTTTCGGGCGGCCAGCTTCCATAAGCTTGCGCCGTTTGACATGATATGAGGTGGATATCCCTTGCAAGGAAAAGTTTTCGTGATCGGGCTCGGCTTAATCGGGGGGTCCATCGCCCTTGCCATTAAAAAAGAACACCCTGAAGCCACGGTCATCGGGTTTGACGCCAGACTGGAAGAAATGAAGATGGCAAAAGCGATGATGGTGGTGGACGGCTATGTGGAAAACATCAAAGGTGGCGCAGCCGGGGCCGACTTGATCATTTTAGCGACGCCGGTGCTTGTGACGGAAAAACTGGTCCGGCAGTTGCTGCAGATGGAATTGAAAGAAAATGTGATCGTGACGGATACGGGCAGCACAAAAGAAAGCATCATGGCACAGGCTGTGCAGTTTAAAGAAAAAGGCATCGTGTTTATTGGCGGGCACCCGATGGCCGGTTCGCATAAAAGTGGTGTGACTGCCGCCAAACCTACCCTTTTTGAAAATGCTTTTTATTTGCTCGCGCCGTACGATAAACGTTCAAAAATGAAAACGGAAGAATTGGAGCGCTGGCTGAAAGGGACGCGCGCCAACTTTATTACGGTATCGCCGGAAGAGCATGATGAAATGGTTGCGATCATCAGCCATTTCCCGCATGTGGTTGCAGCGTCTCTTGTGCATCTTGTCAAGGATGCGGATGCGGAATACCCGCTTTTAAAAAGGCTTGCTGCCGGGGGATTCCGCGATATCACAAGGATTGCCTCTTCAAGCCCGCAGATGTGGGCGGATATCTCGATCGGCAACCGGGAAAACCTGATTGCCCTTTTGGACCGTTGGACGGAAAATCTGCAAAAAGTCAAAAGGGCGCTCGAGGAAAGCAAGTACGATGATTTGTTCCGCTTTTACGCGGAAGCGAAACAATACCGCGACCGCCTCCCGATCAGCGGTTCCGGCGCCATTCCTTCGTTCTATGATTTATTCGTCGATATTCCGGATATCCCGGGTGTCGTATCTGAAATTACGAATAAATTGGCGGAAAAAGGCATCTCGATTACCAATATCCGCATCCTTGAAACGCGGGAAGATGTTTACGGCGTACTCAGGATCAGTTTCCGGTCGGAAAAGGACCGCGATAACGCGTTAAAGCTTTTAAAGGAAGAAACCCCGCATGAAGTATATATTCAATAGAAGGTGGTGTTCGCCATGCTGAAATTATCGCCTGCTGAAAAAGGATTGAAAGGGACGATTGAAGTTCCCGGAGACAAATCGATTTCGCACCGTTCGGTGATGTTTGCATCCGTTGCCGAAGGGAGGACAACCGTCGAAAACTTTTTACCCGGCGCCGATTGCCTGAGTACCATCGCGTGTTTTCAAAAACTGGGTGTTACAATCGAACGACACGGGAACCGGGTTGTCGTCGAAGGGAAAGGCTGGAACGGGCTGGAGGAGCCAAAAACCGTGCTGGATACCGGAAATTCTGGAACGACCACCCGCCTGATGCTCGGGATACTCGCAGGCCGTCCTTTCCACTCCGTGATAATCGGCGATGACTCGATCGCAAGGCGGCCGATGAACCGTGTCACAAAGCCGCTCCGCGACATGGGCGCACACATTGACGGCAGGGAAAACGGCAATTTCACGCCGTTATCTGTAAGAGGCGGTGCGCTGCGCCCGATCGATTACCGGATGACTGTTGCGAGCGCGCAAGTCAAATCGGCGGTCCTTTTAGCAGGGCTCCAGGCGGAAGGAATCACGCGCATCCATGAGCTGCAGCCGACGCGCGACCATACGGAACGCATGATCCGTGCATTCGGCGGAAGCGTGGAAACGGACGGGAAAACGGTAGCCGTTCGTGGTGGGCAGGCTTTGAACGGCACCGATATTTTTGTTCCCGGGGATATATCCTCTGCTGCTTTTTTTATGGCTGCCGCCTGCATTGTCCCGGGAAGCGAAATCATCCTGCCGAATGTTGGGCTGAACCCTACGCGTGCCGGGATCATTGAAGTGCTGGAAAAAATGGGTGCTTCTCTTGAAGTGATAGATAGAAGTGATACAAAGCAGGGTGAACAAAAAGGAACTGTGAAGGTCCGGTTTTCCGCATTAAAAGGGGTGGAAATCAGCGGTGCCCTCATCCCGCGCTTGATCGATGAAATTCCAATCATCGCTCTTCTCGCCACCCAGGCGGAAGGAACGACAGTCATCAAAGACGCGCAGGAACTGAAAGTAAAAGAAACGAACCGCATTGATACGGTTGTTGAAGAACTGAAAAAACTGGGCGCCAAAATCGAAGCAACGGAAGACGGCATGGTCATTGAAGGCCCTAATCGGCTTTTGTGCGGTGCAGTGGACAGCCGCGGGGACCACCGGATCGGCATGATGCTGTCTGTTGCTTCCCTGATCTGCCGGGATGCTGTTTATTTGGAAAACGCAGAAGCCATCAATGTGTCGTATCCGGGCTTTTTCGGCGACCTGAAATCCGTTCTGTAAAGTGAATAAAGTTTGTCAAGTGGCGGAGCGGCGGGCCGCATGGTTCCGGCGCTCCGCCATTTTTTCGCATAAAATAAAGGAATTTTAACATACGATGGAGAAATATTTTGTATGGATATATCCAAATAAAGGCAGACTATTTGCCCTGGCCTTCAAAATTTTT
This sequence comes from Weizmannia acidilactici, assembly GCF_008974225.1. Taxonomy (NCBI): domain Bacteria; kingdom Bacillati; phylum Bacillota; class Bacilli; order Caryophanales; family Bacillaceae; genus Heyndrickxia; species Weizmannia acidilactici. The sequence continues at coordinate 11,091 of NZ_BKZR01000055.1, forward strand.
TATGATAAAGTTAACATACAGGAATATACATCAAAGAATATTGGATTAGAGGAAGGTTTTCATGAGCTTAGTTGAACAATTGTTGGATCATTTGGAAGAAGGCCGGCTCGAGAAGGCGAAGAAAGAGTTTGAAGATTTCCTTTCTCTCGGATCGGACGAAGAAAAATATGCGCTTGCCGAACAGCTGATGGGCCTTGGCTTCCTGAATGAAGCCCAGCAATTATATAAAGATCTGCTGGCGTCTTATCCGGACGATGGCGAGCTGATCATCCTGATGGCGGAAACGCTCATTGACATGGATAAAGAAGAAGAAGCAATTTTGTATTTGGACCGCATTTTGGAGACGGACCCCGATTACCCGCGCGCATTGCTTTTGCTCGCCGACTTGTACCAAATGCAGGGACTGTATGAAGTCAGCGAGAAAAAATTGCTGGAAGCATGCACGCTTTTGCCGGAAGAACCGGTTGTCCATTATGCCCTGGCGGAGTTTTATGCTTCGGAAGCCCGCTATGCGGAAGCGGTCCGGGATTATGAGTGGCTTTTGGACAAAGGCATTGAAACGCTGGGGGACACAAATATCCACGGGCGCCTTGCCGAAGTTTTAAGTGCTGCTGGCGCGTTTGAGGATGCGCTCCACCATTATGAACATGCAATGGAAAGCCGCCTTGAAACGAATACTTTATTTGGATATGCCCTGACCGCCTACCAGGCAGGGTTTTATAAAAAAGCGATCGAACTGTTTGAGGAGTTGAGGGAACTCGATCCCGGTTACAACCCGCTGTATCTTTATCTCGGCCGCGCTTATGAACATGAGGGAATGCTTAAAGAAGCACTTTCATCCGCCGAAAAAGGCTTGCGTGAGGATGAGTTCAACAAGGAGCTTTACCATTTTGCCGGAAAAATCGCAGTAAAACTCGGCCGCGAAGAAACGGCGGAACAGTATTTCCAAAAAGCGCTGGAACTTGACCCGGGTTATCTCGATGCAGCCTTGTCGTATAATCAACTGCTTTTGCACGAGGAGCGGTACAATGAAGTGGCGGAGAGAACGGTGAAGATGGAAAAAGAAGGCGATACCGATCCGCAGCTTTACTGGAATCTAGCTGTTTCATTCCGGCACCTTGAAGAATATTCGCAGGCATTAAAGTATTATGGGTACGCATATAATGATTTACAAAACGACCCTGAATTTCTTGAGGATTACGGCTATTTCCTGATTGAGGAAGGAAGAAGGGAACAGGCTGCAGGCATTTTCCGCAGGCTGCTTGAGGAAGACTCGGCAAACGATGAATGGATTTCCCTGCTTGAAAGGCTGGAAGACGGGGTGTAACGGTCCGGGCGGCCGTCCCCGTCCCGCCAAACATTTTCGTAGGCGGTTTGCAATGGAAAAAGGTATAATAAAGATGTAAGCTATGACTTTATCAAAAATGCATCTTTTCCGCGCAATCACGCGGCCATTCAATTTGCAGAGGAGGGATTACCATGGCTCTCACCCCTGTTTCAATCAACGAGAAGAAGGAGTTTATTCGCTGGTTTTTAAATCATTACCAATTAAAGAGAAGAGAATCGGTTTGGATTTTAAATTATTTGATGAGCCACGACCAGCTGATGGAAAAAGTCCATTTTGTTGAAGAAGCGCATCTATGCCCGCGCGGTATCATCATGTCCACCCACTGCGTAGACAATGTGCCGTTCCGCTTTTATAAAGATAACATCATGACAACGGACGCGGAAAAATCTTTCCATGATATCCGGTTAAATCGCGATGAGGATATATACATCCAACTCAACTTTAAGCAATCCCATCTGTCTTACCAGTATGCGGCAGTGCTCGAGGAAAACCCTTATATGCCGAAAGACCTGCATATCAATGATTCTGACCGGCAGTTGGTGGAGAAATTATTGGAGCAAAGCATTAAAGATTTTAAACGCAATCAATTGCTGGAAGAAATTGATAAGGCGCTGGATGAAAAAGATTACGTGCGCTTCGTCGAATTAAGCGAACAGATAAAAAAACTGGATGCATGAAAAGTGCTCCCGTGTTTTTTGTTCTGAAAAATGAAAGGGGTATCATATTGCTTTGGTGCGCAAAAGATATGGAATTATATGTACAGGAACGTCCCTTTATTGATACGGCCGTTCTGCCGCTTGTTCCCGTTTCCTTTGATAGAAACATCAGGCAGCTGGCTTCCCAGTTTGAATGGATACAATTTGTGGCTGGCTGCCTTGAATCTCAGTTTAAGGGCCGGATCGTCCTTCTGCCCGCTTTTTCCTATTTGCAGCATACGGCCGCGGAAAGTGCCGGAGCAATGCTTTTGGCATGGGAAGCGGAAATGACCGAAAGCGGGTTCCGGCATATTTTTTACTTGACGAGCGACCCAAGTTGGCAACCCTTCCAGTCTGAATTGAACGGTTCCGTTGTCTGGCTACCGGCTGTCCCGCTTGAACATATGGAGCAAAAACACCGGGAAACGGTCGTGGATGAACAGGTTAAACAATTGATCTCCATTATTGTCCGTGAATGGCAGGAGGATAAAACATAACTATATCAAAATATCAGTTTATTTTGATTAGAAAGATATCAGACACAAATTCGACATATTTTCATTGACCACTTGGAAAGTTTGATCTATGATATTGTTGTATCTATTTGGAATTTCGGAACAATTGAATCGATACTGCCGTAAGGGGGGAACAGGGTGAGTAAAGATCCGGTTTCAAGAAGGCAATTTTTAAATTACACGCTCATGGGTGTAGGCGGTTTTATGGCTGCCGGAGTGGTCATGCCGATGCTTCGCTTTGCCGTTGACCCGGTGCTTGAAGTGGAAGCGGCCGGTAATTTCCATGCTACAAAATTGAAAGTTTCCGATATTACAAGCGAGCCGCAGCGCGTTGATTTCAAATACGAGCAGACGGACGGCTGGTACAAGTCCGATGTGACGCAGACGGCCTGGGTTTATAAGGACGAAAAAGGCGATATTGTGGCGCTGTCCCCGACGTGCAAGCATTTGGGCTGCACCGTGAACTGGAGTACGAACAAGCAACATCCGAACCAGTTCTTTTGCCCATGCCACGGCGGCCGGTACGAAAAAAACGGGAAAAACGTGCCGGGCACACCGCCTGCCGCGCCATTGGATGCATATCCTACGAAAGTAAAGGGCGGGTATTTGTATTTGGGTAAACCGCAGCCAAATCCGTATGTGAAGTGAGGGGGAAGAGATGCTTAGCAAATTGTATGACTGGGTGGATGAACGTCTGGATATTACACCGCTCTGGCGGGATATCGCAGACCACGAAGTGCCGGAACATGTCAACCCGGCGCACCATTTTTCGGCATTTGTCTATTGCTTCGGGGGTTTGACGTTCTTTATTACGGTGATCCAAATTCTTTCCGGCATGTTTTTGACAATGTACTATGTCCCGGATATTAAAAATGCCTGGAATTCCGTCTACTATTTGCAGCATGATGTGGCATACGGCCAAATCGTCAGGGGGATGCACCACTGGGGGGCAAGCCTCGTCATTGTCATGATGTTTTTACATACGCTGCGTGTGTTTTTCCAGGGTGCTTACAAAAAACCGCGTGAACTGAACTGGATTGTCGGCGTATTGATTTTTTTTGTCATGCTTGGGCTCGGCCTGACCGGTTATTTGCTTCCTTGGGATATGAAAGCGCTTTTTGCGACAAAGGTGAGCTTGCAGATTGCGGATTCCGTCCCGTTGATCGGCCCGTACATTAAAACGCTTCTGGCAGGCCATCCGGATATCGTCGGGGCGCAGACGTTGACAAGGTTTTTTGCCATCCACGTCTTTTTCCTGCCGGCGGTTTTGCTGCTTTTGCTTGCCGCCCACTTTTTGATGATCCGCAAGCAGGGGATTTCCGGTCCGCTGTAATGTAAAAAACGATTGATCACGGGCAAAAGGAGGGGAAAGGATGCACCGCGGAAAGGGAATGAAATTTGTTGGCGATTCCAGGGTTAGCGCGGTACGCAAACCGAATGTCCCAAAAGATTGTTCGGAGTATCCCGGTAAAACGGAAGCTTTCTGGCCAAATTTTTTGTTAAAGGAATGGTTCGTCGGCGCAGTTTTTCTCGTAGGTTTCTTATGCCTGACCGCCGCTCACCCGGCGCCGCTCGAACGGATTGCGGATCCGACCGACACAAGTTATATTCCGATGCCGGACTGGTATTTTTTATTCCTATATGAACTGTTAAAATATTCGTATTCATCCGGCCCGTACCAGGTGATCGGTCTGGCCATCCCGGGGGTTGCTTTTTTAGCACTGCTGTTGGCGCCGTTTATTGACCGCGGGACTGAACGCCGGCCGCTCAAAAGGCCGCTGGCAACAGGGTTTATGCTGCTTGCGGTTTGCGCAATCTTTTATTTGACATGGGAAGCTGCCGCCCACCATGACTGGAAAAAAGCAAAAGAGCAGGGGAAAATCGTCAAGCAGGTGGCAATCGACAAAAATTCGGATGGCTATAAAATTTTTGCCAAGCAGACTTGTGTAACCTGCCATGGCGGGAACCTCCAAGGAAGTGAGGCGGCGCCTTCCCTTGTGGGTACCGGACTGAGCGCAGATGAAATTGCAAAAATTGCCAGGAAAGGGAAAGGAAATATGCCTCCCAACCAATTCAAAGGATCGGACCAGGATTTGAAAAAATTAGCCGATTTTATTGCGGGATTAAAATCGGAGTAGTTTCGTTTACGAAGAGCCGGCATGTCCGGATTTTTTCGTTTTCATGCAAATGGTACAATAGGAATATCTTTTTTTGAAAATGAGGGAAAACAATGATCTTACAAGCATTTTATGCCATGTTGGCGGACCGGCGTGTCATATGGGCTTTGTTTTTCATCAATATCATTGGCACCATTTACGGTTATGTCTGGTATGGATGGCAGTTGAAAGCTACGCCGCCGCAATTTTTGCCATTTGTGCCGGACAGCCCGACCGCCAGTCTTTTCTTTGTTTTTGTGCTGCTTTCATTTTTATGGCGGAAGCATAGGCCGTATTTAGAGGCGCTCGCGATGGTGACGCTTTTTAAGTACGGGATTTGGGCGGTTGTGATGAATATATTGATGCTGCTTGTGAACGGCAATTTGCCTTGGCAGGGTTATATGCTGATTGTCTCCCATTTTGCGATGGCCGTCGAGGGCATGTTGTATGCGCCGTTTTACAGATTTAAAATGAAACATCTTTTGGTTGCCGCGGTTTGGACTTTGCATAATGACATTATTGACTACGTGTTTATGCAGTTTCCGCGTTACGAAGATTTATACATGTACATACGCGAAATCGGTTATTTTACATTTTGGCTAAGCATCTTTTCCCTTTTCACCGCTTATGTGCTTGCGATCAGGAGCAGTCGGCCCAAATTGGAACTTTAGGCGTGCGCCTTTTCCCCGCCGTGTTTTATTTCAGGCAAAGGACTAAAAAATCCGTACGCACGTGCTCAGCCTCCGCTTTTTTTGGTCTACTCTTGTCCGTCCCTTCATAGATTAGTAACAGTATGAGGGGGGACAAGGATGAGGAGAAAAGTAGCGATCCTTCTTTGTGTGTTAATGTTATGCTTTGCCGGAAAAAGTATTGCGAAAAGCCCCGCAGGATCGATGGCGCGTTTAAACGATTTAAGCGATGAAGCCCTGCAGCTTACAAAAAACGGGCAATATGAAGAAGCGAAAAATGTGCTTCGCGAATTTTCGGATGAATTTGCCAAGCAATCACTGAATGATAAACATTTGACGATGGACGAGCTGAGAATTTTGACGGTTACACATGACGAAGCGGTGAAAGCTTTAACAAAAGCAAGCGTGCAGCCTGAAGAGAAAGTGGATGCCTGCACATCGTTCCGCCTCGTTGTCGATGCTCTTCAATCGAAATACCAACCGCTTTGGACGGAAATGGAAGAACCGGTGATGGCTTCGTTTGCGGAGGTCAAAAAAGCCGCCGCATCGGGCAACACAGAAACCTATAACGAGAAGTTAAACCAATTTTTAAAACAATTTTCAGTTATCGAGCCGAGTTTAAAAGTCGATCTCCCGGTGGAAGAGCTGCAGCGTCTCAATTCAAAAATTTCATTTATTGACAAGTACCGGGCCGAAGTGATGAACGGTGGGTCCGGGGCAAAAGAATTGGATGCGCTTCAATCAAATTTAAAGCAGCTGTTTTCCAAAATGAAAGAAGATGAAGCAGATCCTTCGCTCTGGTGGGTGATGATTTCGACAGGCAGTATTATTATCTTGACTTTATCGTACGTCGGATGGAGAAAATATAAGGGGCAGAAAGAAGAGCGTCAACAGACTGATCATGTGGATTGACCTTTTGACCCTGTTTGAATACAATAGAGTAAAGACAACCATGGAGGGTGGCAAATGTCGTTTCTAATTTACTATCTCATTTTGGCGATTATTCCGATCTGGGCCCAAATGAAGGTAAAAAGGACATACAGTAAATATGAAAGGGTCTATAACGCTTCCGGCATGACAGGTGCTGAAGTGGCAAGAATGATTTTGGATGAGAACGGATTGTACCATGTGAAAGTGCTGGAGCACAGCGGTTTTTTGAGCGACCATTACAACCCGATTGATAAAACCGTCAACTTATCGACGTCCAACTACCACGGCAGGTCCATCGCCGGGGCAGCAGTTGCGGCGCACGAATGCGGGCACGCCATCCAGGATAAGGTGAGCTACGGCCCGCTGCGGTTACGCCACCGCCTTGTTCCGGCGGCAAATCTCGGCAGCAACGCATCCTGGATTTTCATTTTGATTGGCTTGTTCACCCATGCGACAGGGATGTTCCTGCTCGGGATCATATTAATGGCGCTTGCCGTTCTGTTCCAGCTCGTGACATTGCCTGTCGAATTCAATGCTTCTTCACGCGCGTTGAAGCAGGTGACCGCTCTCGGCATCATCCGCGACGGCGAAGAAAGGGAAGCGCGCCAGGTGTTGTCGGCCGCGGCACTGACGTATGTGGCGGCGGCAGCCGTTGCGGTGATTGAACTGCTGCGTTTAATCCTCATCTTTTCCAACTTGAACGGAAACAATAACAACAATAATTAATGCGTTTCGCGGGCTTCCCGTCTGCTTCGGCAGTGCGGGAAGCTTTTTTGCTGTATTGCCGCACACCCCCAAATATAATATAATGATATAGTTTGGTTGTCCCCAACCCGTGGTTCGAAACCATCCCACGCAAAAAAACTAAGGAGAAGATGTACAATGAAATTAAGAACTTTGGCAGTCAACGGCATTTTGGCGGCTTTGTATATTGCCGTGACCTTTTTCATCCAGCCGTTCGGATTTACGAATGTCCAGTTCCGTATTTCCGAAATGTTTAACCATCTTGTTGTATTTAACAAAAAGTATATGATCGGCATTGTTTTAGGGGTGTTTTTAGCGAATTTGTTTTTCTCGCCAATGGTGGCATATGATTTAATTTTCGGCACAGGCCAGTCCATTATTGCATTGCTCATCACGATTTTTTCAACCAGTTTTATAAAAGGCATTTGGGCAAGGATGATGTTCAATACGGCCGTGTTTACAGTCACAATGTTTATGATTGCATGGGAATTGAACCTTGCTTTCCATTATCCTTTCTTCTTGACATGGCTGGCAACCGCTGCGGGTGAGTTTGCTGTCATGCTTGTCGGCGCACCAATCATGTATGCCATCAATAAACGTGTCCGTTTTGAAAAATTGATTTAAATATAGATGTGCCCAACAAAAAGAGCTGCTGGCACCGCGCCGCAGCTCTTTTTTCC